>CADCWJ010000655.1 GCA_902806365.1 uncultured Thermomicrobiales bacterium | reverse complement strand
GGGGCCGTCGAGAGCGTTCGGTTCGCTCCGGATGGACGGACGTTTGCGTCGGCCGACCATGATGGGCAGGTGAGGGTGTGGAACGCGGCCGACGGCAGCCTGGTCCGCACGCTGGCCGGCTACCGGGTCGCCTACACCCCCGATGGTCACCTCCTGGCTACGGCGGATAACCGCCAGATCCACCTGTGGCAGCCCGACGACGGTGCCAAGCTCGCCACGCTCACCGGGCACGGCGACTGGGTGATGGGGCTTGCCTTCTCGCCTGACGGCACGCTGCTCGCCTCGGCCAGTCGCGATAAAACCGTTCGGGTGTGGCGTGTCGAAGATGGCCGGCTCCTTCTTACGATGCGCGGCCACACGGCCTATGCGTATAGTGTGGCCTGGACGCCTGACGGCCGGCTCCTCGCCTCGTCCTCGTACGACGGTACGGTACGCCTGTGGCGGATGCCGATTGGCGAGCTTGCGCGGACGATCACAACCTCGGGTGCGATCGTTCACAGCGTCGCCTTCGCACCGGATGGCTCCCGGCTCGTCTCCGCCCAGCATGACGGCACGGTTCGTGTGTGGAGGACGGTTGATGGGACACTGGACCGCGCGATCCTGGCGTACGAACGGGATCTGGACGTGATCAGCGCGCGATTTGCGCCGGATGGAACCCGAATCGTGGCGGCGACCGAAGATGGTCGTGTGGGGATGTGGTCCGTCGATGGCAAGCAGCTGGCGACGGTTCGTGTACCAGGGGGCGGCGGGTGGGCCTTTGATCTCTCGCCCGAGGGTCACACGTTGGCCACCGGCAGCGCCGACCACAACATTCGCCTCTGGGATGTCGCCCTCGAATGACCCCCATCGAGTGGGACCGTCCAGGCCGATCGGGCTTGCTAAGCCTCTGGTGCTCGCAGAGGCCCCTCGCCGACCAGCCGGTCGAGACGATCGACCAGTTCTGCCAGTACGTCGAACGCGCGCTCGACCGGTTCAGGTGAGCGCATATCGATGCCCGCGAGCCGCAAGGCATCCAGCGGGTCACTCGAGCCTCCCGCCTTGAGGAAATCGAGGTAGCGCTGTGCTGCCGGCTCGCCGTCGCGCAGCACGCCATCCGCGAGCGCGTTGGCGGCGGCGATGCCCGTGGCGTACGTGAAGACATAATAGTTGGAGAAGAGATGTGAAAACTGCGCCCAGGTAATGCCCACGCGCGGCTCGTCAAGCACGACATGCCGGCCATACCCTTCACGGAATAGCTCCACAAGTCGCGTGGACATCCCATCCGCTGTCAACCCTTCGCCGCCCTCAGCCCGCGTATGGCAGTCGAGCGTGAAGCGCGCAAGCGTCGGCATGATGAAGAGGTAGCGCAGAAAATTCGCCATCGCTTC
>CADCWJ010000654.1 GCA_902806365.1 uncultured Thermomicrobiales bacterium | reverse complement strand
GGTACCGGATCGGGATCGGCGGGATCGCGATCGAGAGCAGCACCTTCTCGCCCCTGACGAGCACCGCCGCCGACTTCACGATCCAGCGCGGCGACGAGATCGTCGCCAGCTACCCTTACTTTCGCGACGGCACCTTCGAGGGGCGGCGGGATATCGACTGGTTTCCGGCCTTCAAGGCGCGGGCCATTCCCGGCGGCCCGGTAACGAGCGAGACCTACGCCACGTTCAAGGCGGAGCTGCTCGACCGTATCCGGCGGTCGCTGCCGCTGGATGGGTTCTTTTTCGACATCCACGGCGCGATGAGCGTGGTCGGGATGGACGACGCCGAGGGCGACCTGGCGACGGCGATCCGGGAGCTGGTTGGGCCGGCCTGCGTGATCTCGGCGGGGATGGACCTGCACGGCAACGTCAGCGAGATGCTGGTCGACGCCATCGATGTCTTCACTGCCTTTCGCGAGGCACCCCACATCGACGCGATGGAGAGCAAGGCGCGGGCCGTGCGCCTCCTGTTGCGGCTACTCGACGAAGGCATCCGGCCACACCGGGCGTGGGCGCGAATCCCCGTAATTTTGCCCGGCGAGCGGACCAGCACCTTCTGGGAGCCGGGCAAAACGGTCTATGGCAAGCTCACGGAATCCGACGGCAAGCCCGGCGTGATCGACGCCTCGCTGTGGGTCGGCTACGTCTGGGCCGATCAGCCGCGATCGAGCGCGACCACGGTCGTGACCGGTACCGATGTCGACTCGATCCGGGCGGAAGCGGAGAAGATTGCCCGCCGCTTCTGGGACGCCCGGCATGACTTCGCGTTCGACCGCCCTTCCGGCCCGGCGGACTGGACGATCGAACAGGCGCTGGCCCTGGGCCAAAAGGCAGTCATCATCAGCGACTCGGGCGACAACCCCACGGCGGGCGGGGCGGGCGACGTGCCTCATTTCGCGGAGCGCCTGCTGGCGACGCCGCTCCTGGCGAGCGGAGAGCGGACGGCGGTCGTGGCGGCGATCCCGTCGCCGGAGGCGGTCTCCCTGGCACTCGCGGCGGGGGTCGGCAACGACGTGTCGGTGACGATCGGCGGGGTGCTCGACCCGGCCAACGGCTCGCCACTCGACGTAACGGGCGTGGTCCACGCGATCCACAAGGATGACCCGGTCGGCGGCGACATCGTCGCGATCCGCTCCGGCGGGGTCCACATTATCGTCACCTCGCGGCGCAAGCCCTATCACCGGATCGACGATTTCCGCGATCTCGACCTTGACCCGGTCAACCATGACATCACGGTGGTGAAGATCGGGTATCTGGAGCCGGAACTGCGCGAGGCCGCCTCGTCATCCTTCCTGGCGCTGACGCCGGGAGCGGTCAATCAGGACATCGCCAGCCTGCCGTTCGCGCGGGTTGAGCGACCCGTGTTCCCGCTCGACCCAGACATGGCGGACCCGGCGTTCGATGTCCGCATCTTCGGCCCGATCGGCTGAGCGGCCAACTCAATCGACATGGCCGTTCCGGTCAGCCCTGGGAGCCGCGGACGACCCCGGCGAGGAGCTGGCTGGATTCGGCCATCACGAAACGCAAGCTGTCGAGATAGTCCAGCACCTCGATCAGCTCGCGGCCCTCGAACGTCTCGACGGCATCGGCAAGCTGACCGCATTCACGCAGGGCATTGACGAGATTGGCCCGGGCCCGGTCGCCGCGCTCGGCGTGGGCGAGGCGTTCCGTGACATCCACTGGTTGACCTCCGATCTGTTGAATGGCGACCGGCGCGGCTTTTGGCGGCGTTCCCCTCGTGCGACGATACCAAATCCGCCGCCCGCGACCGGGGCGAGCGACGCGCGAACGGTGCATGAGCACCGTGAACCCCGGCGGGCGTGGAGCCGGCTCCATGCGTCGTCGTGCCCGCAGACTACGTAGAATCGCGTACGTAATGGCCTTGCGGCGATTCGGTGAAAATGCGGATGATTGGGACGCTGGGATCAGCGACTATGGTGGTGACCTCGCGGGAAGCGGGGGAGATCAGGTGCGATCGGGATCAGCCCTCCGGGTCGCGATCCAGGTCTTCCGGATGCGTTTCCCGCACCGATAGCGGATGTTGCGTGGTGCCTTGTCCCTATCTGTCGCAGGTCTCTCGTGTCGCCAGGGAGTGACCGACCCCACGGTCCGGCGCGCACGGAATGCCACCTTCCTTCTCCTTGAGAACGCCGGGCCCCCAAAGCCCGGCGTTCTCGCGCCCGCTTCCCATCTCCTGGGGATGCGAACGTCACGCGATCCGTGCGACGGCCACCCTGGCCCGGACCGTTCATGAACAGGAGCGCGGCCTGCAGCGGACCAGGTGCAGGGCAGCCCTCGTAAGCGGCATCGGTGGCGGCCCGGTGCATCGCAAATGCACGCCGTTCCCCTCATCACCAGCACCCCCTCAGGATTGACGGTGCAGTTTGCGAGAGACTGGCTTGCGCGCAGTCCGGCACAACGGTCCCGTCGTGGCCGCGGTTCCGTTACTCCCGCAGACGTCAATCGAGGGCGCCAGTTCGCGATGCGGGGACGGACGCGAAGCCTCACAGGGCAGCCACGCAGGGCTGCCCCTCCACGGAGGATCCCAACACGGTGTTTCCTTCGTGAACGGTCCCCGTTACCCGATGTCGTCGGCCCGCAGATCGGCAACGCTCTCGACGCTCTCGCGGCCATCCCCAAAGCGCGCCACCAGCCGCTTGCTGACCCCTCGCAGGATCGCCCCGAGCCGCGCGTCACCGGCATCGATAGACTCGACCTCGATCCCCGATTCCGCAAGATACGCCGCGAATTCCGCAACCTGCTCGCGGCGATGGGGCGGCGCCGCATCGGTGGAGATTAGCGTCAGCGGCACGTCGATCACCGCGCCGAACGTGGCCGGTGTCCGCAGGGCGTAGCGGTCCGGGTTCGTCCGCGGCAAGCCGTATTGCCGGGTGACCCAGGTTCGCCAGGCGGCATCAGCGGCTTCCAGCTCGACCGGCCAGTCGGTGATCGGATCGATCGCGACCACCGCCGAGTAAATGCCCGGCCGCGCGCCCACTGTGAGCAGGGCCAGGGTTCCACCGAAGCCATGCCCGACCAGCGCGATCCTGGCCGCATCGACCCCACTGCCAGAGCCGGGAAGGCCGAGCCCGCGCCCCGCCTCCGCAATGTCCGAGATCTCGAGCTCGGTATCGGCAAGCTCGGCGAGATCCTGCTCGACGGCGTAGCCGAATCCGGACGCCCCGTGCAAGACCGGCACGAACACCGTCATCCCGGTGCTGGCCAGCGCCTGCTCCTCGATCCGGAACTCCCCGGTGCGGGTGACAAGTGGCCCATCCGGCAGGTAGACGATCCCCGGCCCCGGCTCGATGGTGCCATCGGTGCGATAGAACATGCCGGAGAACTGCTCGTCCTCGCCGACCTGGAACTCGAACGGGATCGGCTGCCGCAGCGCGACGGTGTCCGGAGCGATTGTGCCCGGCACCGGCAGGGCCGTGCGCTCGGCATCGGCCAGATTTTCCTGCGCCAGGAACCCGAATGGCCGCTGCGGTGCCGAAAAGCCGTACGCCACGCGCTTGTCGCCCAGCCAGCGTGGTACGGTGACGACACCTTCGCCGGGGTCGAGCGCGATCGCACCGGAAGCGTGGAGCCCCCGTTCGCAACAGACGGTCGCAAACCCCTCCCCACGAACGTAGACCATCCGTGGCTCTTTGGGGCCGAACCGGGGCTCCGTCTTGTCGCCGGATTCCCGCGTCACCGTCCAGCCCGCCTTGTTGTCGGCGTTGACGACCGAGATCGAGAGCCAGTCGTTCTCCCGGGTGACGTAGGCGATCAGGTTGCGCCCGGGAACCCAATCGAGCGAATGGCGGACGGTACTCGCCTTTTCGGAGGTAAGGTTCTTCAATTCTCCAGTATCGAGGACGAAGACGAGAATATCGGCATGCTCGGGGGTGTCGCCACGCTGCCGGGTAAAGGCCAGGAACCGGCCATCCCGCGACCACGCCGGTTCGCGGTCATGCGACGTGCTCCAGGTCAGCAGCTCGGCGCGGCCGGGTCGATCGCCGCCATCGGTGGTGGCGACCGTGGCCAGCGCGATCACGTCGCACCGGTCGCGGTGGCTGACGAAGGCGATCCGCGAGCCGTCGGGCGACCAGCGCGGCGAGCGGTCGGAACCGGAGCTCTCGACGAGCAGGCGCGGCCCCCGGGGAGGGGAGGCGGCCCCAGCCTCCGGCTCGGGATCGTCCACGGGCACCGCAGGCGCATCGACGGGATCGGTGCCATCCGTCGCGTCCGACGCCTCTGCCGTTTGGTCCGGGTCGGGATCGGGCGGGGCGGGAGCTGGGTCATCGGCGGATGCCGCCGCGGGAGCGGGTACGAGCCAGATTGCAAGGCGGTCTCCCTCCGGATGCATTCCAGCCAGGGCGATCGTGGCGCCATCGGGCGACCATTGGGGGCCCCGGAGGGAGCGCCCGGAGTCCGGATCGCGTTCCTCGACCGGCGTAAACGGGAGCTCGACGCGCTGCGCGTCTCCCCCATCGGTGGGGCTCAGCCAAAGGTGGGTGGCACCCTCCTCGTCGCCGAGCAGGTAGGCAAGCCAGGCGCCATCCGGGGATGCCTCGGGAGAGCCGGGAAGGATCACCGTCGATTCGAACAACCGGTCGGCGGGGTCGCTGACGCCGGAGGTTGGAGCGGCTGCCTGCGCGGCATCTTCCGTATCTGTTACGGACATCTCCGGGGCCGCGGGCAATGCCGGATCATCAATGGGAGCAGGTGAGCGGTCGAGGTTGGTGCCGGGTGTGGCGTCACTCTCCGCAAACGCATTGGTCATCGAACTCGTCTTTCACTCATCAATGCCGCCATCGTTCCGCCGGTCAGCCAACGCTCACCGGCGGAATGAGGCGACCATGCCCAAGGGCGGCTGCATCGTCCCGAGCGCCCAGGCTCCGGGGCAACCCGGAACATGGCGGCTCATGTTGATTGTTCGTCTGGGTTGGTCACGACCGTGACCGCACACGACGCCCCCGGGCAAACACCGTGGTGCCAACGAATGGTCTCTGGCCTGTCTCGCGCTCGTTTCCCATCACCAGCCCGGAAGGGACGAGCCGAGATGGACCGGGACTCCGTGACGAGCCAGCGGTGCGGTCTGCTCCGTGCTGGGGTTATGGTAGCCGGGGGAGACGATGGGTGCCACAGCACCGCACGGAGCACCGGGCTGCAAGCCGGCGACGCCCCATGCACAGGCGGGAGTTTTCACACGGCGATACGACAGACTCGACGCATCCACCGGCAATCCCCATACTCGTCCTTTGCGCCGCGTGGTCGTTTCGAGTCCGCATCGCGCACGGCTCTGTTCCGGCACGATCAGGAGGAAAGATGGCCGACAAGCGTTCCGGCGAACCGAGCGAGACCGGGACCCCTTCGCCATCGGTGGTGAACATCCCGGCCCTCGTCGACGCGATCCCGCAACCAGTCTGGACGGCCCGCCTCGATGGATCGATCGACTACGTCAATCCTTCCTGGCGATCCTTCACCGGACTCTCGGCCGAGGCGGCCCGGGGGCACGGCTGGACGGTCACCGTGCATACCGGGGATCTCGAGACGATCGACACCGCGTTGCGCACAGCGGGTGAGACGGGCAAGGCGTTCGACATCGAGTACCGGATGCGCCGGGCCGATGGCGTCTACCGGTGGCACCTTACCCGCGTCGCGCCGTTCCTGGAGATGGGCACGCCCAACCGGTCGGACATCGCCTGGGTCGGCATCGGGTTCGATATCCATGACCGGCGAATCGCCGAGGAGTCCTCGCGCGTCAGCGAGGCCCGGTACCGGGATGTCGTGAACCATGCCAACGACATCGTCTATTCCCTTCGCCTCGACGGGGAACTGGCGGCGGTCAACCCGGCGGTCGAGCAACTGCTCGGGTATCGGCCGGACGAACTGATCGGCCAGTCGATCGACCGGGTGATCGCGCCCCACGACCGGGCGCGTGCTCACGAAATGGCCCGCCAGCGCGCCAGCGACACGAGCCAGTTCACCTACGAGATCGACCTGATCGCGAAGGATGGACGCCGCGTCCCGGTCGAGATCAACAGTCGCCCGGTTGTATCCGCCAATCTGCCAGTGCTGATCCATGGCATCGCGCGCGACATCAGCGCGCGCCGCGAGCGCATCCAGCAGGCAAATCTGATGGCGGCGGTCGGAACCGCCCTGACGAGCACTTTTCACATTGACGAGCAGCTCGGGCGCTGCGCCGAGGCGATCGTGAGCCATCTCGACGCCGCGTTCGCCCGGATCTGGACGCTCGACGAGAACGATCCGAACCTGCTGGTGCTACGGGCGAGTGCCGGGCTCTACACCCACCGCGATGGCGCCCATGGCCGGATCCCGCTCGGCCAGTGGAAAATCGGGCGCATTGCCCTCGAGCGCCGTCCCTATCTTACCAATAACGTCATCGGCGATCCCGGGATTCACGATCAGGAGTGGGCCCGGCGCGAGGGAATGGTCGCGTTCGTTGGCTATCCGCTGCTGGTCGGCGACCGCATGCTCGGGGTGATGGCGTTGTTCGCCCGTCATCCCCTGGACGAGACGACACGGTCGGCCATGACCGCGGTTACCAACGCGCTTGCCATCGGGATCGACCGCCATCGCGCCGAGACCGCCCGCGAATCGTTGTTGCTGGCGGAACGTTCGGCCAGGAAAGCGGCGGAGGACGCGGAGACCCGGTATCGCGGACTGTTCGAAGGCGTCGCCGACACGATTCTGGTCGCCGGACCCGACCGCTATTACCGCGATGCGAATACGGCGGCGAGTGCGCTCCTCGGATACACCCGCGCGGAGCTGCTTCAGCTCCGGACAGATGATATCGTCGCCCATGAGCCCACCTGGACGCAGGCCGAATTCGACCGGTTCACGACCGATGGCACGTGGCAAGGCGAGCTGGAGCTGCGCCGCAAGGATGGCTCGCTGGTTACGGTCGAGGCCCGCGCCACCGTCGTCGGCCTGCCGGGCGGGCCCGTCTTCATCTCGGTGATCCGGGACATCAGCCAGCGCAAGCACCTCGAGCGCCTGCAGCGCGATTTCCTGGCGATGGTCACGCACGATCTGCGCAGCCCACTTACAGCGGTCAAGGGATGGACGCAGGTCTTGCGACGGCGGGCGGGGCTCGATGAGCGCTCCCGCCAGACGGTCTCCCGGATCCTGACCCAGGTTGAGCACATGAATCGCCTGATCGGCGACCTCGCCGAGTTGGTCCGGATCGAGGCGGGCGAGCTCCGGCTTCGGCGCGACCCGTGCAACCTCGTTGAGCTGGCCCGCGAACAGGTGGCACTGATGGAATCGCAGACCGATGGGCATCCGCTGCGCATCGAAACGAGCGTCGAACCGCTGATCGCAATGGTCGACCGGCAGCGGATCGGGCAGGTGCTCCAGAACCTGCTCGTCAACGCGGTGAAATACAGCCCGGACGGCGGCGACGTCACGCTCCGTCTCGGGATTGCCGATAACGAGGTAAGGATCGATGTCGTCGATCAGGGGATCGGTATCGCGCCCGACCACGTGGGACGACTGTTCGAGCGGTTCTACCGGGCCGATGTCACCGGGGCCGGCGGTCTCGGGCTTGGCCTGCACATCTCCAAGATGCTGATCGATGCCCATGGCGGGCGGATCTGGGTGTCCTCGACGCAGGGGCGGGGAAGCACCTTCACCGTCGCCCTGCCCCTCGCGCCGCCGGTCGAGGACCAGCCGGAGCTCACTGTCTCGTAAGCGATCTCAGCCCTCGGGCCGGGAACATCGAACGACAACCGAGGGCGGCGTGTGGTCCACCATATCGCTCGCAAACCATCCCATTTGTAGGGGAGGCCCCTGGTGGCCTCCCGTGGGCTTCGGCGATTCGTCTCGTGCGGCGGGAGTTCTCCGGTATGGCATGGGATGGACGAAACGGATCCCATATCCACCTCGGGAGGTCACCGATGCCGCTTACGGTGCCGCTTACCGGGGCCTCCCCTGCGAATGCATCATGTCCTCCATTCCGCAGGGGTTGGCCCGGTTAGCGGCTTCATTGCCCACCAGGCCCATCAGACGATTTCCTGAAAACCGCTCTAATCGACGGCGATCTTGCCCGGTCCGGCGATCGCCAGTGCGACAGAGGCTCCGACGAGTGTCGCGTTGAACTCGTAGCCCCCGACGAGCCCATCCTGCTTGTGAACCTTGTCGATCGCAACGAGCTGGGAAAAGGCCAGCCCAAGCGCGACGGGCCGCGTCTTCCAGCCCAGCACCAGGGCGATCCCGCCGGCGAACTCACCGAGCGCCAGCAACCATGCCATCGTTGGCGGGTTGGGCATCTCCAGCGATTGCATCATTCCCGTGACGTTGGCGATCCCGCCCCCGTCCATCGCGCCGACGAAGTGCTGACCCATCGCTTTCCTGGTGGTTTCGGAAAGGGCCGCGCCCTTGCCTTCGCCACCGAACAGCTTGGGATAGCCATGAATCGCGAAGATGCCACCGATGACGAGCCGCAACACGAGGAGCCCGTGACTTTTCATGCGCTGTTTCTCCCTGGGCACTAACCAACGATACCAACCGGTCCGGTCGAGCGTTCAGACAGGAGAACGCGCCACGCGAGCGTTGGCTCACCGAAATGTACATGCGATCGGGGAGGCGCGGCGATCGATCGGTGTCATCCGGGCCACCAGAACCGCTACAATCCGTCGGGCTTATCGTGACCGCCACGGTCGGCAGCTCATCCACATCGAACCTGAGACGCATACCGCCCGCGGCGAAGCTCCGTCGCGCGCCAGGGAAGACAGGAAAGGATCCGCTTCCGTGCAGACCCGACCGAACCGCTCGAGCGTCACCTTGTTCGGTCGCGCCACCATCTCCCGCACCATGCCGATCCGGCGCCTCCGCTCGCTTGGGTTCGACGCGCTGCTCGTGGCGGTGCTTGGGGCGCTGCTCACGGGGGCGCCGGTAACGGTCCAGGCGCAGACCGGCGACGGAACCGGCGCGGCGTTTCCGGGTCCGCCCTCGGCGTGCGAGATTCCCCGCTCCACGCTCGACCTGACCTCGACCGAGACCCTGACGCCAGTCGCGGCCGCAACCCCGTTGCCGACGCGGACGGCCGGCACTCCATCGGACGCAACGCCGGTCGCTTCATCGGACGCAACGCCGGTCACTCCATCGGCAGCCATCGCGCCGCTTACCGCCGAGCTGCTCTCGGCCTCGACCACGATCACCAGCTGCCTGACCGAACGCAACGTCGAGACATTCACCGCGATCACGAGCGATGTCTTTCGCGGCCAGCAATTCGGCACTGGCGAGCCGATCTCGGCCACGCTGTACGCCGAACTCGCGTCGACCCTGCTTCCGCTCGAGCACCGCATCGTGGAGCTCCGCGACATCACGGTTGTCGATTCGCGAACCGTGACCACCGAGGTCACCTACACCGTCGCCTACCAACGCCGGACCAGCATCTGGACCTTCACCCAGGACCGGGTCGATGGCCTGCTCAGCTGGGTGCTCGTCAATGAGGCGGCGGCGGAACCCAGCGTTCTGGATGGGGCGTCCGTGCTCGAGGTGACGATGCAGGACGATGCGTACACGATCACGGGCGACGAGACGGTCGGCCCGGATGTCGCCATCGCGCTGACCAACCTCGACGGGGAGGATCACGAGGCACTGGTGCTGAGCCTGGCGGAGGGCACCGGGACAGAGGCACTGCTGCGCAACCACGGTCCGGGGTTGCCGGAAGGCGTCACGTTTATCGGCCAGGCGACAGTCGGGGCGGGAGCGGAGGGTTCCCTAGTGCTGGCGAACCTGCCACCGGGAGACTATACGATCGTCTGCCTGCTGCCGGACGAAAACGGCCTGCCACACCTGTACCTGGGCATGGAGACCTCCTTTACCGTGACCTGACCCGCCCATCTCGTCATCCCGAGCGCACCTACACCGTCATCTTGAGCGCACCCATTCCGTCATCCTGAGCGAAAGCCTGCCCTAGCAGCTGCCATCGGTAAGCGGCATCGGAGCGCAGTCGAATGGGTCGAAGAATCCCAGCCGCTGCATCGGGTGCCCCGCGCCACGGGAGCGGGGACCGGCACCATTACGCCTGTCCGTGGGAGAGATGCTTCGACTTCGCTCAGCATGACGGGGGATGAGGGGCGGCATGACGCAGGCGTATGGGTCGGCATGACGGAGGGGTAGGGCTCAGCATGACGGAAGGTGCGACGTGGCATGACGCAGGCGTATGGGGCGGCATGACAACGGGGAGGCGCGGTGAAATATCGTCATGCCCCTTTGGTGAGCCGCCCGATGCGCCATCTTGATGCGTTCTGCCCAACAGTAGGCAAAGCGCACAAGAATTCGCAATCGCGAAAGGTTGACCTCCGCGCCGATTCCGAAGCACACTGTAACCATTCTT
>CADCWJ010000653.1 GCA_902806365.1 uncultured Thermomicrobiales bacterium | reverse complement strand
TGATCGCGGTGTCGGTCCACTACCGCTGCTGCCAGTACCCCTCGTACTCCTCCGTCGAGACCGTGATCCTGGTCAACCACTTGACGTTCTTGATCCCGTACAAGCCCGGCACGATCAGGCGCACCGGCATCCCGTGAAGGCGCGGCATCGGCTCGTCGTTCATCGTCCACACGACCGCCGGTTCCGGCGCCAGCGCCCGTTCGATCGGGATCGAATCGGTGTAACCATCCTCCCCTTCGAGGATCACCTTGACCGCGCCGGAGCTGACGCCCGCCATCCGCAGGATCCCGGCGAGCGGTGTCCCCACCCATTCGGCGGTGCCGATCAGCGGCCCGCCGACCGGGTTGCTGATGCAGGTCAGGGTCGAGACGAATGTCTGCCGGGGCATCGCCTCGAGGTCGGCGCGGGTGAGCGTCAGCTTCCTTGTCACCGCGCCGTCGATCGTGATCGACCAGTTGTCCCCGCGGTCGGGGTCCGGATCGACGAAGTTCTTCGAGATCACGTAGAAGTCGTCGTTCGGCGTGATCGCCGGCGACAGCGTGCCCGAGTCGCTGGCCCCGACGGTCCTGCGACCGGCAACGCGCCCGACTTCTCGCCCCAGCACGAGCAGCCCGCCGAGCGACGCGACCAGGAGTCCCGCCCGGGCGGCGAACCGCCGTCGACTCGGCACCGCCGCGCCCGAGGTTGACGCCTCCGCGCCGGGGCCGCGCAAAAGTGCCAGCGTCGTCGCCATCGTCACCGCGAACACCATCGACGCGAGCCCGAGCTGGCTCAGCACCTGGAACAGCCTCCCCCCGGCGATCGCATCCGGCGTGCGGTTACTCAGGTAGAGGAGCATGAACAGCGTGATGACGGCGAAGAGCGTGAACCCGATCGAGATCGCGCGGACCCACATGATCCGCCGCGCACCGGCCGTCCGCCGCGCATACGATCGGCCGATCGCGACCCCGATCAGCAGCAGCCCCCCGAACAGCCCGACCAGCAGCAGCGTCTTGGCCTGCGCCCCGAACGCCTCCAGCATCAGCGAGAAGATGCCGAGCGGGAGGTAGAGCAGGAGCGCGTCGGCGAGCGCGTCGATCAACGAGGCGACGCTCGTCAGGCGCTGCATGGCGACGACCACGGTCAGCATCGCGATCGCCGCGAGCACACCCGCCGCCATCCCCTGATAGCGATCCCGGCGCGCGCGGTTTCCGCTCGCGATCGCGTCCGACGGCACACCGAGCCGAACCTGGGGAATGCCTGGCCTGCCGGCCGGGGTACCGATGTCGCTCATGAACGTGCCATTCTCCCATGCGTCCGACTGTGTCCAACGTATCCAGTGTCGTGAGGTTCATTATGGTCGGAGCGGTGAAGCGCTGAAGCCACCGTTGAATTCATCTACACGGAGATACGATAAAAGTCCGGTGTGTGGACGCCCCGATATCGACGTCTCCCCCGCAACTCCTTGCGGCTATCCATATTCACAAGCGGCGAGGTCGACGCAGTGCCGGAACATCAGCCGGGGTCGTTCATGCGGGACAAAGAGGCAGGACATCGTCTTGGTGATAGCCGGCTTTTTCCAATGATGGCGCCATCTCTCGCCTCTCCGCGTTCGTGCTACCGTATCATCAGCGACTGCTCGCGACATCGCCCAGGAGCCACCATCCAATGACCGTCCACCCCATCTCAACGCCGACGAGCCAGGGTCGGCGGCCGCGCCAGCACGAATACGCCACCACGATCTCCTGGACCGGCAATCGCGGCACCGGAACCAGCGGCGTTCGCGACTATGCCCGCGACCACGAGATTGCCGTCACCGGCAAGCCGCCGATCCCCGGCTCCTCCGACCCGCACTTCCGGGGCGATCCCACTCGCTACAACCCCGAGGAACTCCTCGTCGCCTCGCTCTCCGGCTGCCACATGCTCTGGTACCTCAGCGAGTGCGCGGTCGCCGGGGTCGCCGTCACCGCCTACGTCGATCACGCCGAGGGCTTCATGACCGAAGACGGAGATGGTGGTGGCCGCTTCACGCGGGTCGTCCTCCGGCCGGAGATCACGCTCGCGCCCGGCGCGGACCTCGATGCTGCCCGGGCGAAGCATCATGCCGCCCACGAGAAGTGCTTCATCGCCAACTCGGTCAACTTCCCGGTCGAGGTCGAACCCGTCTTCCGCGACGCCTGACCCGACACCGCTGGCAGGACGAAGCCGGGCGGACACCCCTGACGGTCGGCTGGAGATGCCACGCCCATGATCCGCGGGTACCACCCCTCCAAATCAGGTCCGTCAGGCACAACCGCATGGGGCGGACCGCGTCGTATTCCAGCCGCACCACGCAGGGTATCCGCTCGTCCCCCGCATCGGTGATCTGACTCGATCGCACGTTCCGTGATACCCCCTCGCGCCCTTTTGCGTTTCCTTACGTACCGGCCCGGTCACGTACGATGGACGCACATGACCGGTGGCAGCGCGACGGGATAGCGGAGTGGCGACAGTGGCACACCACCGGGGCTCACCAGGCGCACATCCCGCGGATGCGGCCTACCCCACCCGTCCGGATGCGCCGGCGCCCGATCTCACCCCACTGGCGGACGCCGACCTCGTCACCGCCGCGATCCGCGACCCTCGTGCCTTCGCCCCGCTCTACGGGCGCTACGTGACCCACATCTACCGTTACTGCTACCGCCAGACGAGCGATCCGGATCTGGCCGCCGACCTCACGACGCAGGTCTTCACCCGTGCGATCGAGGCCCTCCCGAGGTTCGAGCAGCGCTTCGAGCAGCACGTCGCACCAAACGACGCGACGACAGAAGCAACCCACGGTTCGTTCCGCTCCTGGCTCTTCACGATCGCCCACAACGCCGTGATCGACCATCGCCGCCGAGTCAGGCCGGCGCGCCCGCTCGACGACGCGCACCGCGAACTCGCCGACGACGCGCCGGGCCCGGAAGAGCGCGCTGTGCTTCGCGACGAGCTGAGCCGCCTGATCGGCATGCTGGACCGGATTCCGGACGCTCAGCGCCAGATCATCGAGCTCCGGCTCGCCGGGCTGACCTCCGCCGAGATCGCCACCACCCTCTCGATGACCCGCGCCGCCGTGAAGTCCGCCCAGACGCGCGCCTATGCCCGGCTCCGCGTGCTTCTCCAACCGCCTGCCGGATCCCCGGCCACAGTCAATCCGTCGAACACGACACCAACGCGGGAGCCTTCCCATGACCGCACCTGACCGACGCACCGCCATAAGCCGGACTGGCTCCACCGAGCCCCCCAACGATGTGGACACCTCCGACACTCTGGACGGTCCGTATGCCCCGGACGCGCTCGAGCGCTGGCTGGAATCCGCGGTCGACGGATCGAGGCAGGCGCACGCGGCAGTCAACGGTTCATTGAATGGTCACGCCATCGGTGCGGAGCTGACGGCAACCGAATCAACGCGGGATATGTCGCCACTGGTTGTCGCCGCGCGGGACTTTCACGTCCGGATCGAAACCGCCGAGCGCCAGCACGGTCCGGCCGTTCCGGAGACGGAGATCTGGGAGCGCATCATCAAGGATCGCGTGTCGTCGCCACGCCATTCATCCGCCGCATCTGTGCCCGTCGCTGTTCGGGAGGCGCACCCGGTCACCTCGTCGCCCGTACTGTACGCCGCCGCCAACAGCACCCCTCGGACACGATCCACGCTTATGAACGTCCTCAACGGCACGCATCCCGCCGTCAGCCTGCTGCTGGCGGCGGCGGTCGCGCTCGCCATCCTCGCCGTGTTCCGGTCCTTTGCGGACACCGGGGTCGCGCCGGTTGCCACCGCTGGGGCGACCGTGGCTCCCACCGGCGGCGGCAGGACCGAGTCGGGATCGACCGTTCGCCTTCCTGCCTCCGGCGCCGGCTCGGATAGCTCGTTTCAGGCTGCGGCGACCCCAGCGTCACCAGTGGCTTCCGATGGCTGTGGCTTCGGGGCACTGGAGTTCGGTGACGGAACCCGTCCCCTCGCCGATTACACGCCAACCAAAACCATCGTCGATCCTTCGACGGTCGATCAGTTGAACACCGCGTTGATCGGTGCCGTGTGGTGCGCAGATGGTAACGCGCCGCTCGATCAGATCACTGCCCACCCGAATCCAACGACGACGAACGAGATTGTCAGGTTCGTTCGGGACACCTGGACCATCGATCATGGTCGTTTCGCGATATCGACGCTCGATGCTGACACTCGCAACAGACTGAGAACCGAAGATGCCGCGGTCTGGATGATCGACCCTTATTCCGCGGTCAACCTACCTGAAGGCCGCATTGGAGTGATCGCGTACAGGAAGTCCGAGATTGGGGTCGATTTGGAATCCAGTTCGGTGTTCTTCGCGAGCGTGATCATTTTCAGACCGTCACTTGGCAATGGGTCAGCGGGGCCGGTTATCGACGAGATCTTTCAACTTTGCAATAGCGAAGAAGACGGCTTCCATTGCGATGCAACCGCCTTTGAAGCGACACGCGAGATTATCCCGCCCGGCGAATCGCTGTATGTGACGCCCGTGTTGGTGATCGAAGCTCCGGCGCCACCGACAACCCCAGCTACTCCGGTAGCGTCGCCGGAAGCGGGGACACCAGGTGAGGCGTCACCCGAAGCGGAAACCATGCGCTGGTTGGCCGATCCCAACTCCACTGACTGCGCCCCCGGCGGCGTCCCGGCGGAACCGGGGTCGCCACCATACATCCCGCAAACCGGCCCGCTTCCGTTCAGCCCGGCGACGGAAGCCGAAGAGGTCGCGGCGGCAGAGGTCTACTACCAACTCGGCGCCTGCGACCCGCTGGAGGACATGCCCGAGCCGCAAACCGCCGGCGCCAATGGGTTGATGACTGTGGACACGTCGTCGTTCGATTCCCCGCTCCTGAGCTCGGAACTCGCCTTTGGCTTCGGTGGGCTGGAAGGGCCGATCGATCCCGAGATGCGCCGGTACCTGACGGAGATCTCCGCTGCCCTCCCGGATCAGGAGCCGCTGGACTACATCATCGAGGGCCCCCAGCTCTCATCCTCGTCGTCCGCCGGCGGATTCATGTCGCGGAGCCACCGTGTCCTCCTGCCGGAAGATGTGGTGCGCCTGGCCGACGGCCGGATCGGCGGTCCAATGAGGATTTACTTCCAGACCAACGACCCCGGCGGGGCCGCCTCCTACCTTGCCATGAGCCCGTACACCGAGACCGGCTACGTGATCTTGACCGTCGAAAACGGTCGCTGGGTGATCGACGAGCTGCTGACGATCTGCGTCGGCGACTGCGCCCTGTACTGGCAGTCCCTTGCCACCCAGCAGTTCCCCGGGCCGACACCCACTTTCGAAAATGTGGTCCCGGCGCCACCCGCAACCCCAGCCAGTCCGGTCGCGTCGCCGGAAGCAGGGACACCGCGCGCGGCACTTCCAACCGACGGCACGCTGCTGCTCGACCCCGGGACCGACGTCGTGTCGCGGCCGCTCAACCGGTTTCCGGAAATCACGTTGGAGAGCAAGGATTCATTGGACCCGCCCGAATACACCCGGACGGGCGTGCCCGATGTCGCATTGACCGCTTCTGGCACGATCGCGCGTAACGTTCGCACCGGTGAGGTGCTCAGAACCAACCCCTACCTGGGCGCGATCGTGATCGGGCCGTTCTGGGTGCAGCACACCTCCCAGGATCCCGCGGTTCCGGCCGGTGCCCGGATCGTCGACCTGCGGACCATCGAGACCGCGGAGTTTCTCGACCTCGCCGGGGTTGACCCACCGGGCACTGATGCGCGATGGCTGATCGAGGGCACCGCATCCGGCACGCTGGGCGTGGGGGTCGTTGACATCGCCACGGAAAGTGGCCCACCCATCACGCCGTCCATGCTGCTGATGGACGGCGACCTGGAGCGGACGCGGTCCGTGCCATTGTGGTCGCCTGCCGGATTTGACACCGACGGTGACGTACTGGCTTTCTCGCCGGACGGCTCGCTAGCCGCCTATGTGACGGGCTCCGAGGGCAACGTCCTGATCCGGGTCGAAACGATCCCGGGCGAGCCGATTGGCGACGTCCCGTGGCCGGGAGAACAACCCATCGACCGCCTGATCCTGACCAACGCCGGGACGCTGGTGATCATGGCCGAGGGCCGCG
>CADCWJ010000652.1 GCA_902806365.1 uncultured Thermomicrobiales bacterium | reverse complement strand
GGAGCGACGCGGGACGGCACGATCACGGCGGTGCGCTCGACCGTGATTGCCGACGGCGGCGCGTACGCCAGCACGTCCGCCGAAGTCGTGAAGTGCGCCACCGTCTTCGCCTCCGGCTCGTACGATATCGCCAACATCGCGAGCGACGGCTACGCGGTCTACACGAACAACGTGCCGAGCGGGGCGTTCCGGGGGTTCGGTGCGCCGCAGGCCCAGTTCGCGGCGGAGTCGATGGTCGGCAGGCTGGCGGAAGCGCTCGGGATCGACCCGGTCGAGCTGCGGCGGCGCAATCTCTACCGTGAGGGCAACCTCGAGCCAACGCAGGGACCGCTGCCGGCCGGCGTCTCGGCGGTGCCCGTGCTTGAAGCGGCGATCGAGGCGGCGCGACAACGGCTCGAAAAGTTCCATGAGGAGCCATTGCCGGCGTACATCAGGCGGGGTATCGGCGTGGCATCCGGGATCAAGAACGTCGGCTATTCGTTCGGCTACCCGGACAAGGCGACCGCCACGGTGGAGCTGACGGGGCGGGGCGAGGTCGAAGCGGCAACGGTCCGGATCGGGGCGGCGGATGTCGGGCAGGGCACCCACCTCGCCCTGCGGCAGATCGCGGCGGGCGTTCTCAACCTGGCGCCGGAGCGGATCCGGATGATCACCGACGACAGCGCGGAGGCGCCGAACGCGGGCTCGGCCTCCGCCTCGCGGCTCACCTTGCTTGCCGGCGGCGCGGTCCACAAGGCGGCCACCGAGGCGCTCGATCGCTACCTGAACAGCGAGGATCTTCATGTCGCGGTGACGGCGACCTGGCGTGCGCCGGAAACGACGCCGCTCGATCCGCTGACCGGCGCTGGAGTACCCAATTTCTGCTACGGCTATGCCGCGCAGGTCGTCGCCGTCGAAGTCAACATGCTGACCGGTCAGGTGGCGGTGAAGACGATCGTCTCGGCGCACGATGTCGGGACTGCGATCAACCGCCAGCAAGTCGACGGGCAGATCGAGGGCTGCCTGGCGCAGGCGCTGGGGTATACGCTGCTGGAGCACTTCATCGTCACGGGTGGGATGGTGCGGACGGCGCACTTCAGTACCTACCTGCTGCCGACCGCACTCGACATGCCGACCGAGATCGTGCCGGTGATCCTGGAGCTGGCCGACCCGAACGGTCCCTTCGGCGCGCGCGGAATGGCCGAGATGCCGCTGGTCCCGTTCGCCGGCGCGGTCGCGGCCGCGATCCACGACGCAACCCGGGTATGGCTCAGCGAGCTGCCGTTCACGCCGGAGCGGGTGCTCCGGGCGCTGCCCGGCGCGCTGCTCGCGCGGGAAGGTGCAGACCGGACGCCGGCACCACCGGTGAACGAGCCGATCGCCGTGGAATGAGGTGGGGGATATCCACCCCCCGCAATCACCCGATGTCCCACTGCCCGCCATTCCATGCACATCTCATACTCCGGGTCAGGAAGATCCCCGTCGCGACCGGCGACGACCATGAGATACTGAAGTGCGCAGAGGATCCCGGCCATGACCACCAAGACGAAAGCCCGCTCCGGTTCTTCCCCGACGAGGTTGCCAGCCGCGACGAAGAACTTCGTCTTCTCGAGCCCGTTCGATCACCTCTCGGAACCGCCGCTCCGGAACCGGAAGCTCGGCGAGATCGGGCGGAATCCGGACCGCTTCTGGCACATCGTTCGTGATCTTCCAATCGTCGCGACCTGGAAGGTGGTCAGCGACAGCATCTTCCTGCTGCTCAGCTTCGCGCTCGGTGTGGCGTGGTTCGTGTCGCTGATCACCTTGCTGGCGACCGGAGCGGCGACGATGGTGATCTGGATCGGGATCCCGATCCTGGCCGCGACGTTCGCGCTCTCGATCTTTGGCGCGCAGCTCGAACGATCGCGCATCCGCGTGTTTCTCGGTATCGACATTCCAAGCCCGTATCGTTACTGGCCGGAGACCGGAAGGCCCTGGCGGCGGGCCTGGCAGCTCGTCAAGAACCGGCAGCTCTGGCGGGACATCACCTACCTGATGTTGCTGCTGCCGCTTGGCGTCCTTGGGCTCATCGTGGTCTGGATTCCGATCCCGTTCCTGGCGGCGCCATTCATCAACCTGCTTGGGGGCGACCCGACCGTCTTCTTCTGGGAGATCAACAACTTTCTTGAGGCGCTCGTCTGCTTCGTCGTTGGCGCGGTCGTGCTCGTGCCATCGAGCATGCTCGTCAATATCGTGGCCAGCCTCAACGGGAATGTGGGGCGGCGTCTGCTGGCGCCCTCCACCGAGGAGGTGCTGACCGAGCGGGTCGAGGAGCTGACCGAGAGCCGTTCGGCGATCATGCGGGCGATGCATCTGGAACGGCGCCGGATCGAGCGCGACCTCCACGATGGCGCCCAGCAGCGGCTGGTCTCGCTGGCGATGGAGCTGGGTCTGGCCCGCGAGAAGATGAGCACCGACATCGACGCCGCCCGCAAGCTGATCGACGAATCGCACGAGGATGCCAAGCTCGTGCTTTCGGAGCTGCGGGACCTGGTCCGGGGCATCCACCCGGCGGTGCTGACCGACCGCGGCCTGGACGCCGCGATCTCGGCGATCGCCGGGCGCTCGCCGATCCCGGTCGGGGTCGATGTCAAGCTCACCCAGCGCCAGCCGGACGAGGTCGAGGGCACTGCCTATTTCGTCGTGGTCGAGGCCCTGACGAACGTGGCCAAGCACAGCCGGGCGACGGCCGCGAATGTCACGATCCGGCGCGACAAGGGGTGGCTGCGGATCACGGTCGCCGACAACGGGCGGGGCGGCGCCGACCCGACCAAGGGGTCCGGCCTGCGGGGCCTGGAGGACCGGATCTCCGCGCTCGACGGGACGCTGTCGCTCCACAGCCCCGCCGGCAAGGGCACCACCCTTACGGTGGAGATTCCCTGCG
>CADCWJ010000651.1 GCA_902806365.1 uncultured Thermomicrobiales bacterium | reverse complement strand
GTGCCCATCTCGCGCTCGGCCTGACGCTGTTCGGATCGGATCTCGACCGCAATCTCGACCTCGTCGCCCGTGATGCGTTGAAACGGCTCACGTCCCGGACAGTGACGATCGAGGATGTGCTTCAGCTCGCCGGTGCCGGGGCCGGTGGTCGTCCCGGCGAGGGAGCGGTTCGATGAAGGTGACCGGGATCGACACGATCCGTCTCGACGAGTTCCCGAACCTCCTCTTCACCCGTGTCCACACCGACGTTGGCGTGACCGGGCTCGGCGAGACGTTCTACGGCGCCCGCGCGGTCGAGAGCTACATTCACGAGACCGTCGTGCCATACCTGCTGGGCAAGGATCCGCTGGAGATCGACCGCCACGCGCGTGGCCTGTACGGGTACGTCGGCTATCGCAGCTCGGGGGCCGAGATGCGCGGCAACTCGGCGATCGACATCGCCCTCTGGGACATCTTCGGCAAGGTCACCGGTCAGCCGCTCTACCAGTTGCTGGGCGGCAAGACGCGGGATGCAATCCGGATTTACAACACTTGTGCCGGGTATCGCTACGTTCGCGCCCAGCCGCGCCAGGCGGTCGCGAACTGGGGGATCGGGGCCGAGAAAAGCGAGGGGCCGTACGAGGACCTCGATGCCTTTCTGTTCCGTGCCGACGAGCTGGCGGTCAGCCTGCTTGAACAGGGTGTGACCGGCATGAAGATCTGGCCGTTCGATCCATACGCGGAGCGGACGTCCGGGCATTACATCTCCGCTCCGGACCTCGACCGCGCTCTGGAGCCGTTCCGGAAGATCCGCGACGCTGTCGGCAACGCGATGGACATCATGGTCGAGTTCCACTCGCTGTGGGATTACCCGACGGCGCGGACGATCTGCGCCGAGCTGGAGCAGTTCTCCCCCTCATGGTTCGAGGATCCGCTCAAGGCCGACAACATCGAGGTTCTGGCGGAGCTCGCCCGCTCTACCCGCGTGCCGATCGCCGCCAGCGAATCGCTGGCCACGCGCTGGTCGTTCCGCGAGGTGCTGGAACGGGGTGCGGCGGGGATCGTGATGGTCGATGTGAGCTGGACCGGTGGTATCTCCGAGGCCCGCAAGATCGCCAGCCTGGCGGAGATCCACCAGCGACCGGTGATGTTCCACGACTGCACGGGGCCGGTCGTGCTCGCCTGCTCCACCCACCTCTCGCTAAACGCGCCGAACGCCCTCGTCCAGGAAACGGTGCGTGCGTTCTACTACGGCTGGTATGGCGAGTTAGTGACGTCGCTGCCGCCGATCGTCAATGGCACAATCGCGTCACCATCCGGCCCCGGTC
>CADCWJ010000650.1 GCA_902806365.1 uncultured Thermomicrobiales bacterium | reverse complement strand
TCGTTGATGGGACCACGAGCGCGACGCCGGCCAGTGGCTGGCGCGTGGAGAGGACCGATAGTGTGCACTACCCCCTTTGCCCTTCATGTCGCGCAAACGCTACGCGACCCTGCGGCTCTGCCCTATAAACTATTATCGATTGTTCGAGATAGTAGCAGTCTCGATGGAACGCGTCAATAACCCCGGTGCGCGGGTCGCGATCGCCTTAGCCGCGAATCCGCCAGCGGCTTCACCGACCGGGCATCACCGGCCGAACACGGGTTGGGAAGGGCGGCCCCCGGCATTCCGGCGTATGTTCGCCGCCAGATCACGATGCCGATCACGCGGCGATCGCCATGCACGACCTCACCTGATGAGCGGTGCCGTGGCGGCGTGAAGCTTGGCGCGAAAACGGGTCTTGGTGGGGAGAGCGCGTGTCCGGGGCGTAGCGGCGTGGGGTGTTCCGGCCGCGCGCTCAACGGTCGCGCCGATCGGATCGAACGCCCGTCACGCGGGTGATCGCCGGACCATGGCAGTCGACCACGGGAGGATCCGTGCGAACCGCCAGCCCGGCGTCATGGAGGGAGCGCACAGATCAGTCGCCTGCCCCAAAACGTCGGGCGAGACGGTATCGGCGCGGCACCGGCGGCAGTTGAGGCCAGTGCCGGCCACAGGGGTTGGGCCACGCGTCGCGCCGGCGAAAGCTCAGATCGTCCTGGCGCCGTTGATCTTCAGATACACGGCGTAGAGCGAGGTCGTGGCGGTCATGAACAGACGATTGAGCTTGGCGCCGCCGAACGCCACATTGGCGCACCCTTCCGGCAGCAACACCTTGCCGATCAGCGTGCCGTCGGGATCGTAACAATGCACCCCGTCGCCGGCGCTGGTCCAGATCCGGCCATCGCTATCGAGCCGGAAGCCATCGAACCCGCCCACCGTGCAGGTTGCGAAGACATCGCCGCCGGAGAGCGTGCCATCGTCGCCGACGTCGAAGACCCGCATGTGACGTGTCTTCGCGCTGCCGGTGTCCGTCACGTAGAGCTGCTTCTCGTCGATCGAGAAGGCGATCCCGTTCGGGCGGTCGAAGTCGTCGGCGACGATCCGGACCTCACCGCTTGCGGGTTCGACGCGATAGACATGGTTGCCGCCGATCTCGCTCTCGGCGCGGTGGCCCTCGTAGTCCGAATCGATGCCGTAGGCGGGATCGGTGAACCAGACCGAGCCATCGGAACGAACCGCTACATCGTTGGGGCTGTTGAGGCGCTTGCCGTCGTAGCGGTCGGCGATCACGGTGATCGTGCCGTCGTGCTCGGTGCGGCTGACGCGGCGGTTGCCGTGCTCGCAACTCACGAGCCGTCCCTGGCCGTCGACGGTGTTGCCGTTGCTGTATCCGGCAGGGTGGCGAAAGGTGCCGACATTGCCGGTGGGCTCGTCCCAACGCAGCATGCGGTCGTTGGGGATATCGCTCCAGACGAGATAGCGACCGGCGGGGAACCAGGCCGGGCCCTCCGCCCAGCGGCACCCCTGATACAGCTTTTCAACGTGGGCGCTGCCGTTGATGCACGTGCCGAAGCGAAGATCGAAGGTCTTGTAATCTGACGAAGCCATGCGCGCTCCTGACTCCTGCTCTGGCGAGGGACGCCCGTTTCGTGCGCCATTGATTGCGACGCCATTGTGCAGCAGATCGTCGGAATATATGATGGTTCCGGGCCCACCGTTATCCATATCAGCAGGTCGTTCGAAGGAGATGCGCCATGGCACGCGAACTCCGCTGCCGGGACGTGGGGCCGGATTGTGACGCTATCGTCGTCGCGGAGAATGATGACGAGGCACTTACCCAGGTCGCAGACCATGCAAGGAGCGTGCATGGGATGACCGACGAGGAGATCAACGATCCCGCATTCCTCGCCCATGTCCGCGAGCAGATCCACGATCGGGCCTGATCGCGAAGCCGCGCTCGTTTCGGGTCAGAGCGTCGACAGGAAGAACGCGCTGGCGAAGCCGAGCACGGTGGCGTCGTCGTCCTCCTGACCGTGCTCGAACGCTTCCGGCATCATGGTGTCCGCCAGCATGGCAAGGATCGCGCCGGCCGCGAACGCCTGGATCGCGGCAATGACGCTCCCCGACAGCAGGGTGATCCCGATCGCGGTCGATTCCGGAATGCCGCCCATCAGCGCTCCGAGGGCAATCGCGGTTCCGCCGCTTTCCGCTTTCTGACCGCCGGAGCGCTTGCGATGGTTGCCGCCCCGGTGGTCGATCACCCAGTCGCCCGTGGCGAAAACTTCTTCCGTCAACTCGAAGGCCAGGGCACGATCAGGACGCCGCCCCCGAAGCCCATGATGAGCCCGATGACGCGCTGTGAGAGCGGGAGCATCAACCCAGCAGCGCACCCGGCAGCGGCGCCGAGTAGAAGCGAAGATCCACTGACGAATCCCCGGAACGCCGCTTCGAGCACGGTCAGCACCGCTGACTGCAGCGGATCGACGTCACGGTGATGTCATCACCTGAGTCAGATCATTGCCACGCGTTGCGTGCCCGCGTGCTCGGCGAGCGGCGTCCAGAACCGTCCCCTCTAAACGAAGAGGGGCTCGAGCGTCCACTGCTCCGTGAGGGAGTGCATTGCGGCGTCGGAGGGGCGGGCTTCGAACCGCTCGGCGGCGTCGAGCACCATCGGCAGGATGTGGATGTCCCCGACCGTGTTGAGGAACACGCCGGGCCGGCCAAGTACCCAGTGAGTGGTGGTGTCGATCGCGTCCTGATCGCGGAGCGGCTCGTACCAGGTCGCGGCGGTGCGCTCGGCATGCTCGCCCCAGGGCGCCTTCGTGATCGCCTTGATCGTCTGGATGGCGACGTTCCGCTCCTCGCACATGGCGATGAGTGTCTCGAAATCCGCGGCGTACTGGGCGTTTTGCGTCATTGGGAAGTTGTACGGCAGGAGCACCGAATCGAAATCGAAGCGCTCCAGCGACCGCTTGTGCATGACGGGGATCGTCGTGCCGTGGCCGGTCACGCCGATGAAGCGGACGAGCCCCTCTTCGCGCGCCCGGATCGCGGCTTCGAGCGCGCCGCCCGGACCCATCGCGGTGTCCCATTCGTCCGGCTCGACGAGATTGTGGAGCTGGATCAGGTCGAGCTGGTCGGTCTGCAGGCGTTCGAGCGAGCGGCGGATCGAGTCGTACGCTTCCTGGTAGGTCCGGTCGCCGGTCTTGCTGGCGAGGAAGAAGGTTCCGCGATGTTCCTTCATCCACGGGCCGATCCGGAGCTCGGATTCGCCGTAGCTGGCGGCGGTGTCGATGTGGTTGATGCCGTGCTCGAGGATCAGCTCCATCGTGGAATCGGCCTCGGCCTGGGTGACGCTGCTGAGCGCCGCCGCGCCAAAGATGATGCGGGTGCTGGCGTGGCCGGTGCGGCCGAAGTCGAGCGTCGGGATCATGGATCGGCTCCTGGGTAGCGTCGCGAAGGTATGGCGCGGCGGCACGGTGGGTCGCGAGAATCGTTCCCGGATTATACGTCCGAATCCGCACGTCCGGAACCGCTGGCCACGATTGGAGCCTGGAACGATTCGCCGTCGCCGCGCCAGGAGGTGGCGCGAAGGTCGCGGATGATGATCACTTCTCGTCGCTCGATCGCCATCGCCCGGTACTGCGGGTATTTGTGACGGAGCGCGCCGATCGCTACGGCGTGACGTTCAGCACCGGGTTGGAGCAGGGAGGCGGTACCGCGGAGTTGGACGAAGACAAGGCGGGACCAATCCTCATCGTACCGGTCGACGACGAGCATCACCTCGGGCTGATGGAGGATGTTGCGGACCCGGGCGAGCTGGCGGTCGCCGACGCGCTTCGGCTTCTCGTCGAGCACGCTGACGATGGCGGGGTCGTCGCCGTCGAGCAGGGCGAAGCAGACCGGGACGACGGAGGGGCGGTTCCGGGCGTCGACGGTCGCAAGGTGACCAACACGGGCATCGCCGACAAAGGCGAGCTCGGGTGGGGTGGGTGGTCGACCGGTCCGGCGGGAAAGGTGTTCCGCGTCGTGCTGTGCCATGCCGCGTCGCTCCGCTCGTTATAGACCGCGCATGGGAACACTCGCACGTGTTCAGGGGTCGCGGTGAAGGCGGGCGACATCACCGGCGCCGAACGATCCCCCGGGAATGCCCCGTACGGGTCGGGGACGCGCGGGCACGCCTCCCGAGGGCAGGAGGATTCGGACAGTCACTGCCTCGCGGAGCCAGCGTCCACTCGCCAGCGCAAGGATGCCCAGCACGCCAGCCCCGCTGACGCCGCTGATCAGGAGCCCGATCCGGATCGATTCCGGCTCGTAGCGGAACTCGACCGTGTGCTCGCCCGGCCCGATCGGGACTCCCCGCAGCGCGTGATTGGTGCGCAGGATGTCGATGGGCTCACCGTCGACCCATGCTTTCCAGCCCTCCTCGTAGACCTCGCTGAAGACGGCGAGCCCGGGCGCGGAAGCAACGACATCCGCCGACAGCCGGTTGTTCTCCTTGCCGGTGATGGTGACGGACTCCACGGCCCCCGCGGCTGGCGGCGACACCTCGGGCAGCGCCCCATCGATAAAGGCGACCGTGCGGCCATCGGCGGCACCGCTCGCGAGCTGGGCGAGTCCCTCGCCATCGTTGTTCGGGCGCACGTCGTGGACAACCCAGGCGCGTGTGAAGGCGTCGGCATTCTCGTAGACGACGGCGACCTCGTTGCGGAAGACCTCGCGGCGGGTCTCCGCAATGCTCATCACATCGGCCCGGTACGGGTTGATCGTGAGATCGACGACGATGTAGCGGACGTTGAGCATATCCAGCAGCGGCGATCGAACAAGGGGCGAGGAGAAGGCGTCCAGCCAGTGATAGTCCTGGGAAGCACCGTTCATGGCGTCGAAATACTCAACGTAATACTTGAGGTGGTTTGGGCTGTAGCCCTGGATGCCGTCGAGCCCGAGGCGGGCCGGCCGGCCACTGGTGAGCACGGCACTGACGCCCGGCTCGAGGCGCCGCTCGGAGTAAGAATCGAGCTCGCCGAAATAGCCGCGCCCGGCATATCCCGCGTAGCGGAATGGCGCGCTTTGGGCCTGTTGCCGCTGCAGGAATTCTCCGGCGCCACCGGGATCGGCGCGTCCGAGGTAGGTATCGATCGACTCCTGGTAGGAATCGGTCCGCGCCAGGTACCGGACGCCGTCGCCATGCGGGCCAATCACGGAGGTTGCGACATCACGGGCGATCGGGGTGACGAAGGCGAGCAGCATCAGGGCGATCAGAGCGGCGCGTGGTGTGTAGTGGCGAAACCTGACCGGAATCCGCGTATCGGGCAGAACGAGAAAGAGCACGAACGCCGTCGTCAGCAGCGCCCCAAGGATCAGCCATTCGTTGACCCACCAGCCATGGAAGGCGAGGTAGACGCCGACGATCACGACGATCGCGAGGGGAACCAAGGCGAACTGGACAGCCCACTTCCGGCCCTTCCAGGAGGGGAGGACCTGGACCGCCGCACCGGCCAGCATCGATGGCGCCAGCGACGTGACCCAGATCATCCGTCGTGGGCTGTGCTCGTGGATCTTCTGGAACTCGGGCAACAGGTTGAAGAGCCAGTGGACCGGGTTGTCCCGCATCGTCAACAGACAGGAGACGGCGACCACGCCCGCGAAGTAGGGCACGGCATACCGCCGCCGGGCCATCAGCACGGCGACCACCGCCAGCATGATCACCACGATGCTCAACGAGAGCGGCCGGTAATGGACGCGATCGAGGAACGTCTCCCGGACCAACGTGAAGAGCGTGTGCCGCTCGGCCTCGTAGTCTCCGCCGATCACGGCGGAATAATCGCCGTTCGGGATGCTCGACTGGGCATTGATCGCGAGGCGAGGCAGCAGGCCGGCCGCGCCGAGGGCGAAGCCGATCGCCAGCATCGCGAATCCCGTGGCACCAGCCACGACAACCCGGCGACGCCACGAGCGGGCTGGAGCCGGCGGCGAGACGAGCGCGCGGTAGGCCAGCCAGGATCCGATGAAGAGTAGCCCGTTCATCATCCCCTGGCCGGGCCAGGCGGCGGCCATCTGGCTGACCGCGACACCAGCCAGTGCCCAGGCCGCCACCATCGTCAGCGTGCGGGGTGTTCGCAGCGCCAGCTCGATCGCGATCAGGCCGAGCGGAATCCAGGTCGCGACCTGGCAGGCGGCGGTTGCGTACTGGGTCTGGCCGTAGAGAAACGGTCCAAAGGCAAACGCCATCGTGCTCATCGTCGCGGCCAGCGGCCGCAACCCGATCATGCGGCTGAAGAGATACGTGGTCAGGCCGCCGAACAGTACCTGAAACAGGACCATCGCCTTGAACGCGACCGCCACGTCCATCAATGAAAAGAAGAGCATGACCGGCAGGTACATCCATCCGGAAGAGGGGTCTCCCGCGACCGGCGCGCCGCTCGAAAAGGCATTCGTCCAGCCAGGGATCTCGCCGGCGCGGATGCTCTCGCCGACGATCCCGTACCAGGGGAGGAAAAAGGTGGAGATATCGAACTCGGCAAGCCAGTTGTCGTAGACGAAACGATGGCACATGATCAGCAGGGTTGCGACGATGAAGATGCCGATGGCGCGAAGATCGGCCTGACGCCGCTCGATCACAATTGCCCTTGCGTCCGTTGTCGCACCGATCCGCATGCCGCCGATTCCCCCAAACTGGATGACGCACCGCTTGACGGCCGGGCCGCGCGGGGGACCGGCCAATACTCGATTCCTGTATACCTATGTCCTGTTGGACCAATCGGTCTGGCTCAACAGCTCCAATTCGTAATCATAGTTGACTTCCCCCAATTCATGGGACCTCCCTCCACGCCGGATGATGCACCGGCGACCTCCACGCGCGGGTCCCATGCGGCGGCGCTCCGGACAATCCGGCCGGACGTGGGATCAGGTTGCGGTAACGGGGACCACGGACGATCATGGATGGCAGTGCGCCGCCCGACGCGCTGCTCGATAGATCGCAACGCGCGCTCTTGCCAAGGAGTTTGCCCCACGATGACCGATGTCCTGATCACCAACGCACGGGTCGTGGACGGCACCGGAAATCCCTGGTTCTATGGGGATGTGGCGATCACTGGTCAGCGGATCGAGCGGATCGCGGCGCCGGGCACGATCGACCGCGCGACCGCGCGCACCGTCGTCGATGCCGAGGGCCACGTCGTCGCGCCGGGGTTCATCGACATCCAGTCCCACTCGATCATCCCGTTCCTGAGCGACCGGCG
>CADCWJ010000649.1 GCA_902806365.1 uncultured Thermomicrobiales bacterium | reverse complement strand
GCCGTGCACCCTCTGTCGATTTGAACCTTCCGGCTTTCCAGCACTCGTTGGCTCAAACACCGGAACCCCACGTCACCCGAGGATGATTGCTTAGGGCTGCTATCTTCCGATCCTGACCCGTTTCACAGATCCCCGCCGCATGGGACGTTGCTCTCAACACCACGTGGCACCGTCAGTCCCACAAAGCCAAACCTCGAGAGGGAGTTCAACCCCGCTAAGGCGGGTTGCGGGTACAGGGCACCGCCAGCTCCCCATCTAGCACGACTGCGCTCAGTATACTCGCACCGGCGCCCATGTTCACGATTCATGCAGGATTGCCATCATTCCGGCGGAAGCGGACGATCGACCGGCCATTCAATCGGCGGCGGCCCGGCGTCACCAAGCTCCGGATTCGCGGACAGGCGATTGCATACCTCAATCTCGAGATCGCCCCGCACCTGGACCTGGCACGAAAGGCGGGTGGTCGCGCGCCTGCTTCCAAGTTGCGCCAGTCGAGTCTCCTCCGGCCCGGTGATCGGTCCCGGATCACCGGCACGTATTTCCACGCGACATGTCGCACACCGCGCGTTTCCGCCGCAGCGATGCAAGATGTCGACGCCGCCTTGCTCGATCGCGAGAACCAGACGCCGTCCGATGTCCGCTTCGACCGTTCCCACTCCGTCGATGATGACCTTGGGCATTCCTCAATCCTTGTCGTGAGCGCGCCCCTGGTTGTCAGGCGTTGAACAAGAGCCCTTTGGCCGCTCGCAGGCGATGCATCGTGACAAATTCCAGCGCGTGCGGGCCGGTCAGATGGAAGCTGCCGAGGTGACCATCACGGACACTTCCGGTAAGGAAGCGATAGCGAACGCCACGGTCTTCCAGGATCCGGGTGGATACGAAGATGTCTTCGGCGATGCCGGAGAACAGACTGAACGCAACATCGTCCGCGACCATCAGGCCGTCGACCGGAAAGTCGACCCAGATGTCAAAGTCGAAGGCAGCTTCGGAAGCACCCGGTTCCCCGATCAGGTGCAGCCCATCCGCCGCGTTGAGAAGTGCAACCGTGCCCTGCACAAACGAGCTGTTGGCTTTGGCGTTCGTGGTCCAGCCTTGGCCAAAGTGATTGAGCAGCATTGTGACCACATTATCGAATGCCTGCTCGGGCCCGGAGAGCGTGGTAGCCATGGCAGGAACCTCCTCCTGGAACGCGACAGCCGACCAGGTTGCGACTACGAATCGGGGAGCGCGAGGCCCGGCGGTCATCCCCTATACTGCCAAGCGCTGAAGCGACCGCGAGACACGCCAGGGGTTGGAGAGATGCGGAGTTTGCTGGATGTGATTCTGCGCCGGAATCTGGACGAACCCGACGTGCCGAATTGCCCCGACCACAAGACCGAGATGCGACTGCGCGGAACGCAGGGGCGGCCATCGCGATTCTCGGCCCAGTCCGAAGAAGAATACACCGCCATTTACTATTGTCCGGTGGAGGGATGCAACCATACGGAGCAGCGTGCACAGGTCCGGTCTCAGGTTCCGGTGCCGGGTGAGCCACCAGACCGTCCGGCGTTTTCGCGCCCAGGCGACCGTCGATGATCGCTCACACATCGTCCGGGTCCGAAAGGTTCTCTCCCTGGTAGCGACCCGAGTAACCGCTGGTGGTCTCGACCGCCAACCCATAGAACACCATCTGCATGACACGGGCATGTCGCTGAAGCCGAAACCCGTTGGGGTTGAGGACCGAGAGCAGCGACGTCGAACGCCCACGATAGCCGGCATCCCAGACCGCGGTGTGGATGGTGACTCCGCAGCGGCCCAGGCTCGAGCGGGGACGCCCCAGCGCCATCAGGTTGGGTGGCAGATCGACCACTTCGTTATAGACGATGTGATAGGCGCCGGGGGCGAGTGTGAACCAGCCTTCCTCATCGCTCGGGACGGGCCTGCGGTCGGGCAGGGAGCGGTCGTCACTGGAAACGCCGATCTGGCCCTCACTGGCGAGTGTATCGATCTCGCGCAGCGTGAGATCGAAGCCATTCGGCTGGAGCTGGAGCTCGAGATCGAGCCAGTTGGCGATCAGGGGGCGGTCTCGACCGACGATCGCACCACGCAGCAGCTCTCGGCTCAGCACACCTGGCAGTAAACCCGATCGGCCGGTTCCGTCCAGTATCATCGCCATGTTGAAATCTCCCGTAGCCAGCACTGTCCGTACACAAATCCGAGATTAGCATACAGCAGCGACGAACGGACGCTGCCGAGGATGGCATTGGGCAATCGAAAACCACTTGCCTTTCATACCTTGCGCCACCGTGATTTCCGCTTGCTCTGGATCGCGGATTGCGTCGCGGTGCTTGGCACCCAGGTGCAGACGGTTGCGATCATCTGGCACATCTTCGAGCTCACGGGGAACTCCCTCAGCCTCGGATTGCTTGGCCTGTTCCGGTTCATTCCCGGCCTGCTATTCGGCTTTTATGGCGGCGTAATTGCGGACAGGCGCGACCGGCGAGCGATCCTGATCGTCTCGCATGTCGCCCTGATGGCGACATCGGCCGTACTTTGGGCGACGACCGCCGCCGATGTCACCGCCCTCTGGATCATCTACGGCGTGACAATGGTCGCTTCGGCCTTCAACAGTTTCGCCGGCCCAGCCCGGCAGGCGATCATTCCGGGGCTCGTTCCCCGGGGGGAACTTGCCGGCGCCTCGACCGTCACCAACGTGGCAATGCAGACAGCACAGATCGGGGGACCGGCACTTGGCGGCCTCATCATTGGCACCCTGAGCCTGACGACCGCGTATGCGGTAGGGACCATCACCTTCCTGGCCGTGATCGTCGCGGCGATGATGATCCGCGCGCGGGAGCGCGTCGCGACAACGACCGCCACAGGATATCAGGCCGTGCGGGAGGGGCTCTCGTTTCTCTGGGCCATGCCGATCCTGCTCGCGGTGATGGCGCTCGACTTCATCGCCACGTTTTTCGCGGCAAGCACCACGCTGATGCCGATCTTCGCCGAAGAGGTCCTCGGCATGGGGCCGAACGGCCTGGGCCTGCTACTGAGCGCGCCCGCCACCGGGGCAGTGATCGGCAGCTTCGTAATGAGCCTGGCACCGATGCCGAAGCGACCGGGCCGGGGCATCATCATCGCCATCCTTGCCTATGGCGTCTGTATTCTGGGATTTGGTTTGAGTTCGATGCTTCCCTTGTCGCTGCTCTTCCTGGGAGGCAGTGGCGCCGCCGACGCGATCAGCATGGCGATGCGGCACACGATCCGGAACCTCGTGACCCCGGACCAGTTCCGGGGCCGGATTGCGGCGGCGCACACAACATTTGCCCGGGGTGGACCACAACTCGGCGAGATCGAATCGGGCATTCTGGCGAGCTTCGCCGGCGTCCAAGCAACGGTCGCGATCGGGGGCGTCGCAACGATCCTCGGTTGCCTCACGATGAGCCGGCTCGTGCCCGAACTCCTTCGGTACACGGGGGATGCGCGGGAGCCGAATCTCACCCCGAGCGAGAGCGGAGTCGGAGCCCAGGTGCCGGTGACTCGCGGCGACTGACCGCGCCGCTGACCTCCATCGCTCCGGCACGACGCTAGACGGCGGCGGCTCCGATACTCGTCAGCATCTCCCAAACTTCCGCGGGTTTATCGACCATGAGGACGACGAGATCGGTTTTGTCGGACATCGCGACCGCCGCCTTGACCGCCTTCAGCTCTTCGAACTCGATAGAAATCTGATCGTTGCCGAGGCCGGCTGCGAGCGCGGACGTTTGCAAGAGGTGAGCGATCTCACCGCGCGGCCGTCCACGGGTATTGACGTCTTCCCGGATCACCAGCCGGTCGAACGTCCTGGCGGCGAGCGTCCCGAACGCTTCGATATCGCCGTCCGAGCGATCCCCGGGAACGCTGATCACGGCGACACTCGTCTCCGCTTCCATCCGCGCGACGAAGTCGGCGATCGCTTCCAGCCCGGCAATGTTGTGACAATAGTCCACCACCACACGCTTGCCTCCGAGATCGAGCAGATTGAACCGCCCCGGCGTCTGGAAGAAGCTGCTGGTGAATGTCCGTAACGCCTGACGAATGTAGTCGAGTGGCACATCTGCCGCCAGCGCCGCACTCGCGGCTGCAAGTGCATTCTCGATATTGACGCGGGCGCGACCCTCGAATGTCGCCGGGATCTGGGCCGCCTGGAGCAGGGATGTCTCGCGGCGGTGCTCGACGATCGTCACCATCTCACCGTGGCGGCTCTCGCGCAGCAACACCGCTCGTCCCCGATCCCGCAGATGCTCGCGGACAACCGGATTGTCCTGGTTCATGCTGAAGAAGATGACTTCGCCGCGCGCGACCCGCGTCATCTCCACGGTCCACTCGTTGTCGGCGTTGAGGACTGTCGCTCCATCGCGCAGGACGCTGGCCGGGACGACCGCCTTGACGCGGGCAAGATCGGCCAGAGTGTCGACGCCCTTAAGCCCGAGATGATCCGCCGAGACGTTGGTGACGACCCCGATGTTGCAGCGGTCGTAGCCGAGCCCGGAGCGCAAAATGCCACCGCGCGCCGTCTCCAGCACGGCGAAATCGATGGTGGGGTTCTTGAGCACCATGCGGGCGCTGGACGGACCGCTCATGTCTCCGGTCATGATTTGGGTGCCGTCGATGTAGATCCCGTCGGTCGTGGTGAGGCCCACCCGTTTTCCGGCGGTCTTCATGATGTGCGCGACCATCCTGCTGGTCGTCGTCTTGCCGTTCGTGCCGGTCACGGCGACGATCGGCACGCGCGCCGGACGGTCTCGTGGGAAGAGCATGTCCATGACCGCTCGACCAACATGGCGAGGGTGCCCCTCAGTCGGGTGGGTGTGCATGCGAAACCCGGGGCCGGCGTTGACTTCGCAGATCGCCCCGCCGCTCTCGCGGACGGAGAGCGCGATGTCCTGGGCGATGAAGTCGATCCCGGCGATGTCCAGCCCGACGACCATCGCCGCCTGGCGGGCGAACCCCATGTTGTCGGGG
>CADCWJ010000648.1 GCA_902806365.1 uncultured Thermomicrobiales bacterium | reverse complement strand
CAGCGCCCATGCGCTCGAACACGGGACCGGCAAGGCCGGGGTGTGGACGCCGGACGGTGCGCTGTACCGCGACGATTGGGACGACAGGTTTCTTGGGCGATACGTCATCGAGCAGGTCGCGCCGGAGGAGCACTAGGGCACGCCAAACCCTGCCACGATCTCCGCCATGACCGGCCCCCACACATCACCTCAGCCCGCGTGCATGGGGGTCTGGTCCGGGAAGACCGGCAGGGGTGTCCGCCCTTCTTCGCGCCCGTCGGTCGGGGCCGGGATGTACCGAGAACGGAGGTCGTTCCTGATCGATCATGTGGGGAGTCCGCCCCTTGATCTGTGGGAGGAGCATGGCTCTTGCAACCCCGCCGCCGGAACAGCCTGCGCTACCCTGGTTACGATTACGCGCATCCAGGCGGGGTGTTCATCACGATCTGCACCCATGGCAGGCAGCACCTGTTCGGGGCGGTAGAGCATGGATCGGTGGTGGTTTCACGTGCCGGACTCTTGGCTGCGGATTGTTGGCGGGCGATTCCGTGTCGCTTTTCTGGCGTGATGATAGATGTATTTGTCGTCATGCCCGATCACGTGCACGGTATTCTGTTCACCGGCACGAACCCGGGTGCGGAGTCCGCGACGGTGGGAGATGTCGTTCGCTGGTTCAAGGCATCGGTTCACGCGGGCTGCCGGGACGGTGTGCGTCGCCCCGGGTGGCCGCCCTACGATCTGCATCTCTGGCAACGCAACTATCACGACCGGATCGTCCGCTCCGGGGCTGAGCTTGTCGTGATCCGGACCTATATCGAAGCGGATCCCGCACGATGGCAGGCTCGGATGGAGTCGGAGCAGCAGTCATGACGCCCATCGATACCGTCGAATGAGCACTCGAGCGGGGTGGGCTGACACCCTGCATGGGTACTGATGGTGTGTCGGAAAGGCCGGGGTCAGCCCCTGTGGATGGTGGTGGGTAGGGTCGGCCGGACCGACGGCCGATCGCCTCGGGAATCATCTGCAACGTGGGCGGCAGGGGGATGACGGATGTGGCCCTGGAGATGCCGGATCTGCTGGTCACTGCTGCATCCCTGGATCGTGCGCAGGGTCGGCATACATGGGCGGGCAACCGTCATCGATGGCTTCGGGGCGCAGCTCGTAGTGCCAGGGCTCGTTGACGTAGATCTGGCACAGTCCGTACCTGGCGCCGTGCTCGGACAGCCACGCCGTAGCATCGACGAGCCCGATGTCGACCGCGTCCCCCGACACGTGAGGCGACGTGTCCACGGTGGCCACCCATCGGGCAGCTTCCTCCGCTGAGCCATACTCCAGGATCGCCTCACGGAACAGGTGTTCCTGGTAGTCCGGGGAACGCCAGCCACTATTGACGAGGAACTCGGCCTCGTCGTCCTCGGCATCCATTGCGGCCTGGCGCAAGGCATCGAGCAGATCGGGGGTCGAGGTTGGCCACGGCTGGATATTCGTCATCGAAGACCGTCACGCCGTTGGGGACGACGCCGTCTGCCTCGTCAAGTGGAAGCTCCGGAGCCCGCAGGTCCCGTCGATGGTGATCGTCTGCCTGGCCGCGACCCTCCGTGGTCGGGTGGTCGGAATCGATGCCGGTGACGGCGGTCCCGCGGTCGCCGTGACGAATGTCAATTGGTGATGCGTCGACACCGACAAGCGCCGCGCTGACGACGACAGCGGCAGCGAGGATTGTCGATCGGGTACGGTGGGTTGCGGTTCGTGCTTGTTTGCTGTCGTTCATGCCTCCAGTAAAGGCAACGTGGTGTTGCCAGCACGTATGCGGT
>CADCWJ010000647.1 GCA_902806365.1 uncultured Thermomicrobiales bacterium | reverse complement strand
TGTTGAGTTCGCAGTTGACATGAATGTCTCGGACCCGCTGGACGTGACCCGAGGTCTCGCCCTTCAACCAGAGCTTTTGGCGGCTCCGGCTCCAGTAGTGGACGAGGCCGGTCTCGCGTGTCCTCTGGAGCGCTTCCGAGTTGAGGAAGCCCACCATCAGCACATCGCCGCTCGCCTCGTCACGGATGACCGCCGGAACAAGCCCATCGGGCCCGAACTTGATCGGCAACGCTCGCATTTCTTTATCCGTCACGACGCCACATCCGGGCGAACCGGAAGCCCTCGCGTCGCGAGATGCTGCTTGACCTCCGCGATCCGCATCGTTCCGAAGTGAAAAAGGGACGCCGCCAGCACTGCATCCGCCCGTCCCGGGGCCAGCGCCTCGACGAAGTGATCCATCGAGCCGGCGCCGCCCGACGCAATCACCGGGATGTTGACTGCCGCCGAGACCGCTTCCAGCAGTGCCAGATCATACCCCGCCAGGGTGCCGTCCTGATCCATGCTCGTCAGCAGGATCTCGCCGGCGCCCCGCGCGGCCACTTCTTCGGCCCACGCCACGGCATCCCGGTCCGCAGGTCGGCGCCCACCGTGTGTAAACACCTCCCATCGCTTGGTGGCGACGTTGAAACGTGCGTCGATGGCGACCACAATGCACTGGCTACCGAACATCTCGGCACCTTCGCCAATCAGCTCGGGCCGGGCGAGTGCAGCCGTGTTGATGAAGATCTTGTCCGCCCCGGAGCTCAACAGAGCCCGCATGTCGGCGACCGTGCGGATCCCGCCGCCGACGGTGAGCGGAATAAAGACCTGATCGGCCGTGCGGCGGACGACATCAACCATTGTGTCGCGGCTGTCCGAGCTGGCGGTGATGTCGAGAAAGACCAGCTCGTCGGCCCCCTCGTCGTTGTAGAGTGCCGCCATCTCGACCGGATCGCCGGCGTCCCGCAGATCGAGAAACTGGACACCCTTCACCACCCGCCCGCCGGTGACATCCAGGGCCGGAATGACACGTACCGTCAGATCGTTGGTCATGCCGGTTGCTCCTCAACATCGCTGGCAGGCTCGCGGGCGACGGCGATCGCATCGGCGAGCGAGACCCGATGGTGGTAGAGCGCGGATCCGATAATCACCCCGGCCGCGCCACAGTCCCGCACATGCCGAATATCGGACAACGAGCCGATCCCTCCCGAGGCGATCACCTCGATGGACAGCCCATCGACCATTTTTGCGAGCGCCTCAAGGTTCGGGCCTTCGAGCCGTCCATCACGCCGGATGTCGGTAAAGACGATCCGGG
>CADCWJ010000646.1 GCA_902806365.1 uncultured Thermomicrobiales bacterium | reverse complement strand
CGCAAAGATCACGATCCTCACCTGCGAGCTGCCGGAAGCGGCGAACTACGGCCGGATTGAGCGGAATGCCGCCGGAGACCCCGTTCGAATCATCGAGCAGAAGAACGACGACCCACTGTCGCGACAGGGGCGGACGGAGATCAACAGCGGCATCATGGTGCTCGATGGCGTCTGGGCGCTGAACGCACTGGCAACAATGCCACGCAACCAGATCACCGATGAGTTCCTGCTCACCGACCTCGTCGCAATCGCGGTCGAGGAGCGCGCGCCGAACGAGCCGTGGCCCGTGTCGACCGTAACCGCCGACCCAGATGTGGCGCTCGGCGTAAATGACCGGCGCGAGTTGATGGCCGCCGATGCCGCCGTGCGCCGGCTGACGCGGGACCGGCTCTTCGACGCTGGCGTTACCATCATCGGCGGCGAATCGGTGGTCGTGGATGAATCGGTGACGGTCGGTCCTGATAGCGTCCTGATGCCCTTCACGGTCATTACCGGCAGGACGACGATCGGCTCCGGTTGCACGATCGGACCGGGAGCGGTGCTGCATGATGCCGCGATCGCGGACCGGGTCACGGTCCGTTCCTCCACGGTCACGGCATCGTCGATTGGGGAGGATTCCGACGTCGGCCCGTACGCCCATGTTCGCAATGGCTGCCGTATCGGTTCGCGCGTCCACATCGGGACGTCGGCGGAACTCAAGAACAGCGTGATCGGGGACGACTCCAAATCCGGCCACTTCTCCTATCTCGGTGATGCCACCCTGGGCCGGGACGTAAACGTCGGTGCGGGGGCGATCACGGCGAATTACGACGGAGAGGCTAAGCACTCGACCACGATCGGTGACCGGGCCTTTATCGGGAGCGATACCGTTCTGGTGGCTCCGGTGAAAGTCGGCGCGGGGGCGGCAACTGGTGCCGGCTCGGTTGTGACCCGCGATGTCGAGCCAGGCTCAACGGTGATCGGCGTACCGGCACGCCCGTACATCCGAGCCGCGAGCTGTCGAATCGCTGAAGCATCAGACAGCGCCGGAGATTCGGACAAGGGGTAAGCCCACCAGATGGATGGACGCTTGCGGCTGTTTGCCGGAAATGCGCATCGCGGTCTCGCCCGGGCGATCGGCGAGCATCTCGCCATTCCACTGAGCCGGGCAGACATTGGGCTGTGGAAGAACGGCGAAACGCGCGTCAAGATCGAGGAGAACGTCCGGGGCTTCGATGTCTTCGTGATCCAGCCGACCTGCCATCCGGTCAATCACCACCTGATGGAGCTTCTGCTTTTCTTCGATGCGCTCAAGCGGGCGTCGGCTGACCGAGTTACGGCCGTGATTCCCTATTACGGCTATGCCCGCCAGGAAAAGAAAACGTCGGGCCGGGAACCGATCTCGGCCAAGCTGGTCGCGGACCTGCTGACTGTCGCCGGCGCGAACCGCGTGCTGGCGGTCGATCTCCATGCGGCGGCGATCGAGGGGTTCTTCGACATCCCGGTCGATCACCTTCGAGCCACTCCCTTGCTTGCCCAGGCGTTCCGGCGGACCATCAAGGACGAGGTGGTGGTCGTCAGCCCCGATGCCGGTGGCGTCGCCCGTGCCGAAGATTTTCGCGTTCGCGTGGGCGGTTCGCTCGCGATCATTTCGAAGCAGCATCCCGGTCCGGACGCGACCGAAACGCTCTAGATGGTTGGCGATGTCGATCACAAGGTCGCGGTGATCGTCGACGACATGATCTCGACCAGCGGCACGCTGATCGAGGCGGCCGGGCTGCTTCAGGCCCGGGGTGCTTCCGCGATACATGTCGCCGCCACGCATGGCATCTTGGCGGGCGACGCGCTGGAGCGGATCGACGCATCTCGGATTGCGCGGGTCTTCGTCACCGACACCATTCCCGAGGCGGCGGTAGGCTCCGCGAAAGTG
>CADCWJ010000645.1 GCA_902806365.1 uncultured Thermomicrobiales bacterium | reverse complement strand
GGCGATCACGATGCCTCACGGGGTCCAGCGGGCGCGCCCCTGGTGGACGACACTCTCGCGCCTTCCGCGCTGGATGTACCGGGGGTACAACGAGGCGAACGCCAGCGACCTGGCGGCAGCGGTTGCGTTCAACATGCTTGTCGCGCTGGTCCCGATGTTCCTGCTGGTGGTGGCGATGGCCGGTCTCTTTCTCAAGAACGACCAGGTGCTCTCCCAGGCGCAGGTGGTCATCGCCCGCCTGGTTCCCGGGGGCAAGACCGGTCAGGATGCCTTCACGGCGGCGCTCGAGGCCCGCAACAACAGCGGCTGGCTGGGGCTGATCTCCTTCTTCGGATTCGCCTGGATCGGCACCGGGTTCGTGAGCTGCCTGGCCCGGAGCATGAACAAGATCTACGGTGTCCGGAGCAGCGGCTACATCAACGAAAAGCAGCGCGGGTTCCTGATCCTGTTCCTCTTCTCGCTGCTCTTCATCGTGGCGGCGGGCGCGACGATCGTGACCTCGCTTTTCGTCGATCGGGAGCTGCCAGCGGTATTCGAGGGGTGGCTGCTGGCAACCGGTGCCTTCCAGGTCATCGGGTACGTGATTGGATTCGGGGCCGCCTTCCTCCTCTTCTTCACGATGTACCGGATCATTCCGAATGCGGGTCAGCGTTCGCTCGACGTCTGGCCCGGAGCGGTCACGGCGTCCGTCCTGTTTGTGATCCTGACCCAGCTCTTCCCGATCTATATCCGTTCGACCGGCGGTGGCAACACCTACGGCCAGATCTTCGGGTTCGTCTCGTTGCTCGTCGCCTCGTTGTTCATGATGGCGCATGTGACCCTGTTCGGGGCGTATACCAACGCCACCTGGCAGCGCTGGCGCCGGTTCCGCGATCGCCAGAAGCGGTTGGAGCTGGCGGCCGCAATGAACGCCGGGCCCCTCGATGACATCGATCTCGACTTGCGTTCGTCGGCATAGGCATGCGCGGTAGTGACGAACGATCCCGTTGCCGCTTGGCACCGGCGCTCCCTAGCATGTTCCAGCACTCCCGGGCCCGCCGTGAGCCGTTGCGCCACCGGGTCATTGCCGATGCCTCGTATGACGGCGGCCGAGGCGACGGGCTTTCCTTGCTGAACCGTCCCTTCGTGGAACAGCCCGGCTAACGCGGTGCGCTGTCGTACGCACTGCTCGATGCGCTGCTCACATAGGTGCCGACGGATTCACCTTCACAGGCCCGCTGCATCGCGCCGGGCTCGTTGGCATTGAAGACGTGGATCGGCAGGTCGTGGTCGCGGGCGAGCATGAAGGCGGACTGGTCCATCACGTTGAGGCCGAGGCTGAGCACCTCGTCGAAACTGATCGTCGTGTATCGAGTCGCGGTCGGATCGGTTTTCGGGTCGGCGGAATAGACGCCATCGGTGCCCTGCTTGGCGGCAAGGATCACCTCGGCCCGGATCTCGATCGCGCGCTGCACCGCCGGATAATCGGTGGTCACGAACGGCTGACCGGTGCCCGCCGCGAAGATCACGGTGTAGCCCTTTTCGAGATGCTTGATCGCTCGGAGCCGGATGTAGGGCTCCGTGATCGAAGCCATCGGGATCGCGGTCATCACGCGCGTCTCGTCGGCGCCGCGGGCACTCAGCGCCCCGCGCAGGATGAGGCTGTTGATCACGGTCGCCATCATCCCGATGTTGTCCGCCTCGACGCGCTCGATGTTCCACTGTTCGGCCAGCCGGCCGCGGAAGATGTTGCCGCCACCGACCATGATCGCGACCTCGACCCCGGAGGAGCTGAGGGCGATGATCTCGTCCGCAAGCTGATCGACCGCATCCTTGTCAAAGCTGCCTTCCGACTTCCCGGCGAACGCGCCACCACTCAGTTTCACCAGCACGCGCTTGTATCTCAAACCGGAATCCTTTCGAATCGTCCGTCAACGGGCGGGCGATGGGGCGTGGCGCTCGCCGGGCAGCGCGGCCGTCGGCTGGCGGGCGCGGTGCTCAGCGCCGCTCCTTCGGTGGATGCAGATTCTCGACCGGTAGCAGCGGCAGATCGTCCGCTGGGTGAAATGCAAAAAGCTGACCAAAGAAAGAGAGCTCGGCTTCCAGCGTCCGCCGCACCGTGTCCGCCTGGCGGAACCCGTGACCCTCGCCGGCGAAGGTCAGGAGTGCCAGCGGCAGTCCTTTGGCTCGTACCGCCTCCGCCATTGTCAGTGCCTGGTTGGGCGGCACGACCTTGTCGTCCATTCCCTGGAACAGGATCATCGCGCTGCTCAACTGGTCGACATGGTGGATCGGCGAGCGCGCAACGTAGGTCGCGCGCGCTTCCGGCCAGGGACCGACCAGCCCGTCGAGATACCGGGACTCGAACTTGTGCGTATCCCT
>CADCWJ010000644.1 GCA_902806365.1 uncultured Thermomicrobiales bacterium | reverse complement strand
GAGCGGTCCGCTCAGGCGTAAAGGTGACGTTAGCGCTCACGTCCGCATATCGCCGTCCCAACAGCTTTGTCGGGCAGCTGCATCGGAGCTTGCCGAGGGATCCTGGCAGCTTCGTCGCGCACACCAACCGTGCCCGATGAGGCGCGAGCGACAGGATTCTTCGACTGCGCTTTGTTGTCTGTCCAATGTTAATTGTCCGTCTGGACGAGCGCGTCGACGGAGACGGTTTGCGCGCGAAGATCCCTCGACTTCGCTCGGGATGACGATAGGGGGAGGCGAGCTCCAACGTGACATTCACGACTGGACAGACTACTCAGATTGACGGTGGGTGAAGCCTCGGGAACGACAATGTTGCCTGTCTTGACTCCTCAACCTTGGCCGCTGCAATTCGCAGGGTGGCTCAGATGAGCCGGTACAATGGATGATGGTTAGCACTCGTTGCCTCTCTTATCCACACGCACGCACGATCGGGATCTGGACGTGACCGACACCGCCATTGCAAGACCAACCGAGCCATTTCCACCCAGCGAATCGACGAGCCAGCGCCTCGGGGCGCCAGAGATCGCCCGCCAGCAAGGGGTCAATCCGGTCGATTACCTGCGCGCACGGGGTTTCATCGCCGACATCACCGATGAGGACGGCCTGCGCGCGGCGTTCGACAACGGCCCGGTCACGCTCTACCAGGGGTTCGACCCGACTGGTCCCTCCCTCCACGCCGGGCACATGGTCGGGATCATGCTCCTCGCCACGCTCCAGCGGATGGGCCACCGCCCGATCGCGCTGGCCGGTGGCGGCACGGCGATGGTCGGGGATCCGACCGGCAGGACTTCAGCGCGCGAGTTGATCGGCCTCGACGATCTCGACCGCAACGTCGAGGGGATCAGCGCCCAGCTTGGGCGTTACCTGGATTTCGAGGGTGACCGGTTCGCCGGCGGGAACCCGCCTGCCGCGCTGCTCAACAACGCCGGCTGGCTCCTGAAGCTCCACTATATCCCGTTCCTGCGCGACATCGGCAGGCATTTTTCGGTCAACGAGATGCTCGCCGCCGAGACGTACAAGACCCGCCTGGAAAGCACCGGGCTCAACTTCGTCGAGTTCAACTACCGGCTGGTCCAGGCGTACGATTTCCTGCACCTGTTCCGGACCGAGGGCTGCACGCTCCAGATGGGTGGCTCCGACCAGTGGGGCAACATCGTGGCGGGGGTCGACCTGATCCGGCGCGCGGAGGGCGGCAAGGTGTTTGCCTTCGTCTCGCCGCTAATCACGACCGCCAGTGGCGAGAAAATGGGCAAGACGGGCTCCGGCGTGCGCGCCTGGCTCGATCCTGAGCAGTTCTCGCCATACGATTACTACCAGTTCTGGATCAACACCGAGGATTCGCTGGTAGAGACCTACCTCAAGCAGTTCACGTTCCTGCCCAACGACCAGATCGACGACCTAACATCGGTCAGGGGCGAGGCGCTGCGCGAGGCAAAGTCGGTGCTGGCGTTCGAGGCGACATCGCTCGCGCACGGGCTGGACGCGGCGGATGTGGCGGTGGGTGCTTCCCGCGCGCTGTTCTCTGGGGCGACGGCGGAGCGCGCGGATGATGCGACGCTGCCGACGACGGAGATCGCGGCGGCCGATCTTGATGGCGAGCTGACCTTGGCCGACGCCTTCGTCCGGGCCGGGCTGGCGAAGTCGCGCGGGGAGGCCCGGCGGCTGGCCGGTCAGGGCGGGCTCTCGATCGATGATCGCAAGGTAGACGATGTCGATGTGCCGCTGCGTGAAGCACTGGGTAGCGCCACCGCCATTCTGTTGCGAGCCGGGAAGAAGCGCTTCAAGCGCGTGGTCGTGGGCGATAGCGCATAGCGAAGCCCCGGTCGCTGGCGGGTGGCGGCCGATCGAACGATTGCCGGTACGCCGGTCGTACTTGACTGGGGGAGAGATCACGCCCAGCCGTCGTTACCCGTTGCTCGAACCCTACCATCGCCAAAAGGGGTAGGAGCACTACCGATCCGTGCGGGAGCGGTAGGCTGCATCGAGGATCCGGTTCGCCGCCAGTCCGTCTGCCACGGTCGCCCGCAACTGCTCGTCTCCGCGCCAGGCGGCCAGGACGTTCGTGAATTCCCGGGTGAAGCGATCGCCGGGCGGCACGTCGATTGTCTCCCAATCGCCGCCCGGGCGCTTCACGCGCAGCGTCTCGTCGTCGTAATCGACAACCGCCGTCCCCGCCGTGCCGAACACGGTCACCGTCCACTCCCCGACCGGCGTCCGCCAGCTTGATTCGATCGTGCCAATCGTCCCATCCGCCGTCTGCAATATCAGCGTCGCGGTGTCCTCGACGCTGAGCAGCGGTCCGAGGTCGGTCTCACGGGTGCTCGTCAACGCCTGAATCCGTACCGGCTCGCCGATCAGGTGGCGGAACAGGTCGATCGAATGAACGCTGGTGTCGGTAAGGACGCCGCCACCGGCGATGTCCGGATTGGCGAACCACGTTCGCTCCACGTCTGGATTGTGGCCAGCGAACCGGTTCCGGAACTGCATCACGGTGCCCAGGTCACCGCTGTCGACCATTTGCTTCAGTGCCTCGATCTGTGGCTGGAAGCGGTGACAGAACCCGACGGTCAGGAAGCCCCCCGTGCGCGCGACCGCCTCCGCGATCACCGAGGCGTCTTCCAGCGTCCGCGCCAGCGGCTTCTCGCAGAGCGCTCCGACACCCGCGTCAAGCGCCGCTAGGGCCAGGGGCCGGTGGAAGTGGGGAGGGGTGCAGATGCTGACGAGATCGACGAGCCCGCTCGCGATCAGGTCCTGCCCGTTCGCGAATGACGTCCCGCCGTGCTCCGCGACCGTGGCCGCGAGCGCCTCCGGATTGGCGTCGGCGAAGGCGACCGGGACGATCCCGTTCGCGCCCCAGGCCCGGATGTGGATCCGGCCGATCGCACCGACTCCGATCACGCCGACGCGGGGAGTGCCTCCCGTGATGCTTTTCGTCATCGGATCCTGCTCAACCTTCGCGAACCTCGGCCAGGTCGACGCGCGCGCCGCGCTCGGCCGAGCGGTTCCCGGCCTCAAGGATCGCGATCACCTCCAGCGTCTGCTCCCGGCGCAGCGGCGAGACGCCCGTCGTGGCCATCGTCGCGAACGCCTGCATGGTGTTGGTGTAGAACCCGATTGCATCCTCGACATGGACCGAGGCGAAGCCGTCGGCCCCGAACGCGGTGAGGTGGAAGACGTAGGCCGCGTCGCGCAGTGTCTCGACCACCGCGGCGGGACCGTGCTCGTAGCCGATCACGGTGATGTCCTTGTCCGGGAGGGCGTGGCGGTGGACCCACGACGCCCCCGTGCCGGCGATGACGCCGAGCAGCTCGACCGCGTGGACGCCGTAGTAAAACCAGTCGCCGGGGCCAACGCTGACGATTGAGCTCAGCGTCCCGGCGGCCGCCAGCTCATGCTTCGCCGCCTCGATCTCGACCGCGAACCGCAGCGCCGAACAGCTCAGGAGCGGCGCGTCGTGCGCCCCGGCGAGGTCGAACAGGGCGACGGCGTCGGCGTAGGCGGTGGTCATCGGCTTGTCGATGAAGACCGGCAGCCCGGCCTCCAGGAACGGACGCGCCAGCTCCGTGTGGCGGGCGCCGCCGCCGGTGTCGTCCACGACGAGGACGGCGTCGACGGTGCCGATCATGTCCACCGGGTCGCTCACCGTGGTCGCGATCCGGTGGGTTTCCGCCAGGGTGGTGATCCGCCCGGGATCGTCCGCATTGCCCCAGATGGCGACGATCCTGCCGGAGTCAAGCCGGGACGCTTCGTCCGCCGAGCCGTTGAAGATGCGGGAGAAGGCGTCCGCGTGCGAGGTGTTGACCCCCACCAAGCCGATCCGGATCATTCAGGTACGCTCCCTCCGACTGGCCAATCGCCGCGTTGATGGAACGCATCGTCCCAGCCCGTCCGCGCGCTGTCCAGCCGGGCACTGGCATCTGGCGCGCCGAACCGATGCTCGCCTGTGTCATCCCAGGCCAGCTCGGGCCGTTAATGCCACAACGCGGCCGCATGCCGGTACCGTGATCCATGCTTGCTCCCAGGTCTTGGACACAGTGCTGAAAACGGGGCGTGGTCGTGGAGACGACAGCCATGGGGCGGCGGCGCGATGGTAGGGAACGTGCGACGGAGATGCCCTGAGGATGTACCGCGATGCGGAGCTTTCTGGCCTCGCCGCAGCCGTCTCGGTGACGCACACGATCCATCATCCGCGTTCCCGTTTGGCGCAGAAGGCACCACGCGTTTGCTGGCCTTATCGTCTGTTTCCGCATGATTCCCAGGGATCCGCCTGGTGCCGGGTCCTTTGTCGGTCCGACCGGGCCCGGCCGGCACGCTTCATCACTCGTTAGGAGAAGGTTCATGGCGACACGATCAGGGCCGCTCTCGCTCAGCGGCGCGGCGGCGCGGCGGCTTTCCAATGGCCTGGCGATGTTCAGTCACAGCCTTGGGATAGCGCAGCTTGCCGCTCCGGGACGGATCAATTCGCTGATCGGTGTTCGCGACGACGGTCGAAACCGCCTGCTGCAGCGCGTCTTCGGCATGCAGGAGATTACCGCCGGGACCGGAATCCTGGCCGGTCCGCGGCGCGATGTCTGGGTCTGGAACAGGGTCGCCGGGGACATCGTTCACGTATCGCTGATGGCACGGTCGGTTGCCTCCGGCAACGCAGGCAACCGCAGGCGGGCATCCACGACGCTGGCCTCTCTCGTCGGCATCACCGTGCTGGACGCGCTCATCGCGGCGAGCCTGACGGCCAACGCGGACGACAAGATCAAGGCCGGCAGCTCGGCAAACCGCCAGGATCAGCACATTTCCAGAACCACCACGGTCAATCGTCCGCCCGAAGAGGTGTACCGATACTGGCGGAATTTCGAGAATCTGCCGGCCTTCATGCACCACCTCGAGTCGGTTGAGGTGACGGGTGACACACGGTCGCGAT
>CADCWJ010000643.1 GCA_902806365.1 uncultured Thermomicrobiales bacterium | reverse complement strand
CTGGTCAAGCTGATCGATGCGCGGGAGCATCTCTCGATCCAGGTTCACCCCGACGATACCCAGGCTGTCGGGCTCGATCGCCTCGGGAAGACGGAGGCGTGGCATGTGCTTGCGGCCGATCCGGGCGCCGAGCTGTTCCTTGGGCTGCGTTCCGGTGTGGAGGTCACGGAGTTCGCCGTCGCCGCAAACGCCCTCGATGGCTCGTCGGCGCCCCTCCTGCGGTCGGTTCCGGCGCAAGTCGGGACGACGGTGATGGTCCCCGCCGGGACCGTCCACGCACTTGGGGCCGGGGTCGTGGTGTACGAGATCCAGCAGCCGTCGGACGTGACGTTCCGGCTCGACGATTGGGGACGGCTGGATGCGGCAGGCCATCCCCGCGAGACGCATCTCGATGACGGGCTGGCCGTGATGCAACCGGGGCTTCGGCCGGAGTTGGTCGAACCCGCCCGACTTCGCGCGACACTTGGGGAGCGACACTTGCTCGCCGCCTGCCGGTACTTCGCATTGGAGCGGATCGCGCTTCCGGCCGGAGCCCCCTTAACGCTCGGTCAGCCGGACAGCCCGGTCGTACTGACGGTGCTCTCGGGCGAGGCCACGATTGGCGCGGAAACGCTTCAAACAGGCCAGACGGCGGTGATCTGGCCCGATCCGAATCCAGGGGTCGAGTTCCTCTCGCGGTCGCCCCTGGTGGCGCTCATCTCGTCGGTCCCCGATCTCCAGCGCGATATCGTCGATCGGGCGCGACGATCCGGGTTGGGACACCGCGCGATCGCCAACCTTGGCGGCCCGCTCAATGATGTGGGAGGTCTCTTGTGAACAAGCCCGATCCGGCAAACCGCGCAGAGGGATGTTTGCTCGGGCTTGCCTGTGGTGACGCCCTTGGCGGCGCCGTGGAATTCCGGACCCGTGCGGATGTCGCTCGCTCGTTCCCGGGCGGTGTCCGCGAAATTACGGGCGGTGGCCCGCATAGTCTGGAACTCGGGGAGATCACTGACGATACGCACATGGCGATCGCAATCGCCCGTGCCTGTGACGCGAACGGTATCGACCTCGACCGGGTGGCGGCCAACTTCCTGACGTGGTACCGGGGCGGCCCGAAGGATATCGGGAACGCAACTCGTCAAGCGCTCCGGTTGCTGGATACCGGCGTGCCGTGGTCCGAGGCGGCGGAGCGCCTGCAACGCGAATCGACCATGGGCACGGCCGGGAACGGAACGGTGATGCGGTGCGCCCCGGTGGCCGTCCGCTTTCGATCGGACCAGTCGCGCATGATCGCGGCGTCGATCGACACCGCGCGGATCACCCATGCCGACCCACGAGCGACCTGGGGCGCGGTCGCGCTGAACCAGGCGATTGTGCACCTGCTCGATGGGGGATCGCTCGGCAGTGTTCTCGGTGCGGCTGTGGACGGGATTGAGGAGCGGAGGGTGGTCGAGGCGATCGACCGGGTGCCGCAACTGCAGTACGAGACGTTGCGATCGGGCGGCTTTGTGCTGGACACG
>CADCWJ010000642.1 GCA_902806365.1 uncultured Thermomicrobiales bacterium | reverse complement strand
TGACCTCGACCGGATACCAGGTGAAGCCATCGGCTTCCTCCGGCTCGCCCGTGATCACGAACTCGGTGCCGCTCGGGTACGCCCCGAGGATATCCGCCCCGGTGGACGCCTCGGCGCGCACGCGCACGTTGTCATCATTCGCAACAACCGTGTCGCCCTCGGCGAACGTCTCGGTGTCTTCAGCGGCTGGTGTACTGGTGATCCCCTGCGTGGGAGCTGGGGTTCCTGCCGCCGCTCCTGGCAGGGAGATGAAATCGCTGGCCATCCAGCCTTCGACTGGCCCGTCGCTGCCCACGACTTCGACGAAGTACCAGGTGAAATCGTCGGCTTCTTCCGGCCCATCGGTGATCAGCAGTTCGACTCCGCTGTCGAGTTGGTCGATGCCCTCGGCCTCGGTGGACGGCTCCGCACGGAGGTTGACGCCGTCGGTGTTCGTGGAGACCGTCGCTCCGATCGCGAGCTCGGTGGTCCCTTCGGCGCCAGCCGCGGTTCCGTCCGATGCGGGCTCGTCACCGGTGGCGGCGGTGGACGTGAAGGCGACCGTTGCCGGTTCAGTCTGGAGGGGGGTAGACGGTTGGGCCGTGAGTCGCAGGAGCGAAAGCTCTGTCGTTTCCCCAGCGCGGCTCGCGGATGCGTTTCCGTCGGGGAAGAAGGCCGCGTCGTTCGTCTCCAGCGTGAACTCCTGCTCGGGGGCGGCGTTCGGCCGAAGACCGGGCGATGCCGTCCGGCTGACTTGCACGTTCCCGCTTTGGACACTGAAGCTGAAGTTGCCGTCGACTTTCGAATAGAGGGCCGCGCCCGTCGCTTCCGGCAGGTCGGACTCCGCCGGGACGACGATGCTGTCGATCGCGATCGTCGTTGGGCCCGCCGGGAATTCCTGGACGATGCCATCGCCGAGCACAACGAATGACACCCCATTGAAGGCATCGGCGGCTGGCTCTCCGCCGGGATAGGAGGTGCTTGGCACGTCCTCGTTCACCGGATGGAAGACAGCGGAGAGCAGCACCAGATCCTGATCCGACTCGTTGACGAGGTTCATCGCCGAACCCGGCGGGAAGACGACGAACTCACCCGGATTGACGGTGGCCCCATCAGCCGGAACTGGCTCCGTTGCGCCTCCGCGGTTGACGACAGCTTCTCCCTCGGCACGCACCGTCAGGGTGCCGCTCTCGACCAGGTCGAACTCGGGTCCCGGGTGCGTGTGGAGTGGGCTCGAGGCGCCCGGCACCAGGGTGATCCGGAGCAGCCGAATCGACACGGGCGCGGTCGGGAACTCCTCGAGCTGGTACTGCAGGAGGGGCGTTACGACCGCTTCGGGTGCTGCTGCCGCTGGCGTCGCCGCGTCCGGTGCGATGGGAGACGCTTCCGGCGTCCCCAGGTCGACGTTGGTCGGTGTCGATTCTTGCGCGAGTAGGGCGGGAGCGCTCAACCCGGCAACGATGATGAGGATCGCGAGCAGAACGGCACCGTACCGAGACGGCCACGCTCGTCTGGTTTCGATTCCTGTCGAGTTGCTGACCATGACACTCCTCATTGGCGATCCCCCGCCGGCTCCCAAATCCAGGAGCGGACCGGCTCCCGCGGCAGCCGATGACCCAGGCCGCGACGTGCGCTATTTAAGAAGTCGGGTTCGCGGCCGGCCGACCTCGGGTTGGGAGCGATCGTGAGCTCCGAACTCCAGTTTCCACGATGCCCCGACGTTCGATCAAGGTCCTTCCCAAGATGGTACCGCATCCCGAGCGCCGGACAACGCTTCGCCGTCCTCGGCCGCGAGCAGGTTAGCGCAGGAGCGACATCACCAGCATCCCCGCTCCCGCTGCCCCGGCGATCGCCAGGGCGTTGACGATGTCGTTGTCGACGAAGGCGATGCCGCGCACGAGCCGGGCGGCCGAACCGCACTGGTGGCGTGGCGATTCGGAGGTCTCGTTACAGGCTGGACACCTCCAGATGCCTTGCACGGTCGCCCCCAGCACACTGTCCAGCAAGGCGCCCGCGAGTCCCGCGACCGCCACCACCACGAAGATGGATGGCGCGGCCACGTTCGCCCAAACGTTCGTGGCCGCTCCGGCTGCGGCGAGTACGGCGATCATGACGGCACCGGCCGCCGAGCCCATGGTTCCGATTCCGCTGACCGCTCCTGAGGTGCCGGGGGCCATCCGCCTTCCGGACACGATTGACCGTGGCGATGAGGAGCTGGCGCGGCCGATCTCGGTCGCCCACGTGTCGGCGGTCGCGCCCGCGATCGCCGAGGCCGCCGCCACGAGCCAGGGCACCGGGTCGGCCACGGACACGGCCGCCAGCGCGCAGATCACGGGGACGGCGCCGTTGGCAAGCACCTGCACGGCGTCCCGGCGATGTCCCCGAGCCTGTCGAATACGGGTCCCCGCGGTGATCCGTTTGGGCCACGCACGTGAGAGCGCGCTGGATGAGACGAAGAACGCAACGAGAAGCAGACCACTCCACCATCCTCCGGCGCCAACGAGCAGTCCACCGGTCGCGACAGCCGTTATCGCCCCGGACGCGGAAAGCGATCGCGTCCGAAATCCCGCGAAGGCAACGATCATGGCCAGAAGGAAGCCGACGATCCATCGCGTCACATCGCCCGGAATTACATCCGGAATGGGAAACAAGGTCAGCCTCCGATGTCATGCCAGCATGGAACCGGTCAAGCCAGCATGGTTGCGAGTCTCGTCACATCGACTATGGCGGGTGACCGAGTGCGCGCGGTACGATGGGGGCAGCGTCCTTGGCGCCGATGTCGTCACGACATTGGACCCTCTAGCTCAATGGTAGAGCAGCGGACTTTTAATCCGTTGGTTCCGGGTTCGAGCCCCGGGGGGGTCACTACCGAAAGGCTCGAATCTATTGGAAGTACAAGGACCGGCGAGGCAGCAGAACCGCGCCGGTTCGTATGTTCCACCCCAGTTCATACCCCAAAAGTTCATGAGGACGCTGCCAGAAACGTTTCCATCCGGTCGGCAGCATCCCGTTCCAGCGCTGGCGAGAGATGCGAGTAAGCAGACAGCGTTAGTCCGCTTGGTGTCTT
>CADCWJ010000641.1 GCA_902806365.1 uncultured Thermomicrobiales bacterium | reverse complement strand
GACGGCGTCCGGATCGGGGTTCTCGGCCCGTATTTCACCGACAATTTGCAGCCGGATGTGGCCGCGGCGTTCGCGGAAGCGGTGGCGACACTGCGCACCCTGGGCGCGAGCATTGTCGAGGTTGCCTGGGAGCACGCGCCGGTGGCGCGGGCGGTGGCGCTGCTGATCTCACGGATCGAATCCAGCGCCATCCATCACCACAATATCCGGACCGATCCTCACCTGATCCGGGACGATATCCGCGCCCGGTTCGAGATCGGCGCCCTCCTCCCCGGCGATGTCCTGATCCGCGCCAATGCCGCCCGCGCGATCGTCCGCGACAGCATCGCGGCGCTCTACCGGGAGCACGCGCTGGCGGCGATGGTGGCCCCGACAGTGGTGGCGACGGCCCCGCTGGCCGCGCATCTGGAGGTGGCGCTCCCGGATGGTACGACCGAGGGGGTCGGCCCGGCGCTGACTCGGCTGACGATGCCCTGGAACACGACCGGCCAGCCAGTGGTCGCCGTGCCCTGCGGGTTCGACCGCGACGAGCTGCCGATCGGGCTCTCCTTCATCGGGGTGTCCGACGACGACCTGGCGCTGTGCCGGATCGCGCACCAGTACGAAGCGGTGACGGGCTGGTTCGGGCGGCAGGTCCGGACCGTTTCGGCGTAGTGCCGCGGGTGGGAGCGTTCCCGGTGCCGCGTCCCTCGCCCCGGGCGAGCGTGCGTTTATCGCCGGTTCACGGAAAGGGGAGAGCCATGGGGGGTTCCCCGGGCGACGATGACGTGATCCGGCGCCTGGTCGAGTGGGCCGGGCAACAGGCCGCGGTGCGCGCGATGCTCCTGACCAGCACGCGCGCCATCCCGCAGGCGACGGTGGATGCTCTCTCCGACTACGATGTCATCCTCGTGGCGAGCGACATTCGTCCCTTCATGACGGACCACGGCTGGATCGGGCACTTCGGCGAGGTGCTCGTGGCCTACTGGGATCCGCTCGAAACCGACCCGGACACCGGTATCGCGCGTTCGGGCAACATCGTGCAGTACGCCGATGGCCTGAAGATCGATTTCAGCCTCTGGCCGGTCGGCTTGCTAGAGCTCATCGCCCGTCTCCCGGCGCTGCCCGCCGAGCTCGACGCCGGCTACCGCGTGCTGGCCGACAAGGACCGGCTGACCGCCCCGCTTGCCGCACCGGCGTACGCGGGCTACATCCCCGCCCCGCCCGACGAGGCCACCTACCAGGTGCTGGTCAACGATTTCTTCGTCGGCGCGCCCTATGTCGCAAAGTGCCTGCTGCGGGACGAGCTTTTGCCCGCCAAATGGTGCCTGGATTACGACATGCGGTACGTCTACCTCCTGCCGATGCTGGAGTGGCGGATGGAATGCGACCACGACTGGTCGGTAGCGCCGGGTTCGCTGGGCAAGGGGCTGAAGCGCCGCTTGCCGCCCGCGATCTGGGAGGAGCTGGAAGGCACCTGGGCCGGTGCCGGGATCGCGGACAACTGGGAGGCGCTGTTCCGGATGATCGCGCTCTTCCGCCGGGTGGCCGGCGAGGTCGCCACCCACCTAGGCTTCGCCTATCCTGACGCGCTGGATCGCCGGGTCACCGCCCACGTGCGGCGGATGCGGGCGGGCGGGGCACTTTCGTGACACTCCGCGACGGCCCCGAGCACGGTACCCCCGGCCAACTCGACCGGGGGTGCCGTGTTCGGGCGTGATATCCGAACGAATGACGGCCGTTAGTTAGAAGGACACGCAGACCGGTTCCGCGTCGACGCGCAGCACCGACTCCTGCTCGAACTCGGTCTTGTAGGCTTCACGGATCTCGTCGATGCTGGCGCTCGCCTCCGGCACCGCATCCAGCGGCAGGAAGATGATCAGGACGATGCTGTTCTCCTGCGAAATCACGTTCGCCGAGTTGAGAAACTGGCCATACCCGGTCAG
>CADCWJ010000640.1 GCA_902806365.1 uncultured Thermomicrobiales bacterium | reverse complement strand
ACCCGGATCATCGCGACCTGCTCCGAGATCATCTCCCGGCCCTGGCGCGCCGAGTATTCGCGGATGACGAACTGGACCGCCCCGCGATCGGGCGCGGCGATCACGTCGGTCACATCCCAATGGGCGTTCGGGTACGACGAGACGACTGTTCCGAAGTAGGCGACGATCTCATCGGCCGGACGGATTGGCGCCGAATGGGGATGCACGCGAAACGTCGCGTTCGCGGCAAGGGTGTGCCGCAGCCGACGCGGATCCCGGGCATCGAGGGCGAGGAAGAATTCCCGCCCCAGCGCTTCCACGACCTCCGTTGGCGAGAGCCCGGCGCTCCCGGGCTGATTCCCGCCACTGGTCGATTCGGTAGAGAAGAGTGAGCTCACAGGATTCGTCCCATCGTTGCGCTCGCCTCAGGGAGCGATCTCGTCGCGCCCGCGATCGCCGCGCATCGTTTTGAAACCGGCGCAGGGGCCGTGGAGCGGCCGGGGCGAGCCCAGGGGGATGGCGCATTGCTCCGGGTCTCGCATCGTCACGCAGTGTACCGCGCGGCAGGTCGGTCGAACCTGGCGCCGTACCCCGGCGGTAGTCGGCGGCGGCAGGTTAGAAGTCGAGATGCCCCGGGGAGAGCTTGAGCAGCTCATCGAGGCGCGCTTTCTGGATCTCGGCAAGTCCCTCGCGCGCGCCAGACTGCTCGAGCGTGTCGTCGAGCGCGCGCAAGTACCGGTAATCGTGAAGGACCAGGCCTTCGGCGAGCTCGCGAACCGTGACGTTGCGGTCGCGGCGACTCCTGCCCATGAGATCCCAGGCGTCATCGGGCAGGCTGCGGAGCAGGGAACAGGTGCTGAGACGCAATCGCCGGAAAGACGCCAGGAGCACGATCGGCGGCGTCCGCTGGTCGGCGTCCCGCACGCGCGGATCTGGCTGCCAGGGCGGTAGCGTGTCGAGATCGGGGTTCGACCGGGTCGCGATCAAATGCATCTTGGGGAAGACCCGCTGCTCCTCGTCGCGCATCCCGATCACCAACTCCTTGGCGCTCGGCTCGTCCCGGTAGACCGAGCGGCTCAGCCGGTCCGGATCGTGGATGGGAGAGAGCCAGCGCGACAAGTGATTGATCGTGAACATCAGGCGTACGATCACCGCGTTGTTGTTCATCTGGGCGATCTGTCGGCGCTGCTGTTCGTCGACCGGCGCATCGACGGTGATAAAGCTTGTCGCACTCCTCATCCTGACCGCCTTCTTTCTTGCCTTCTTGCCTGCCCGCGCGACGAGCATCGGTTCCGCCGGAGCTGGCGGCATCGTTTCCCGCCATGGTACGTGAGAACGTCCCCGGCCTGCATCATCCATGTGGCGTCGGATCGCCCTTGTGGCCAGGCACCCGATCCCGATTCGGTAGCGCCGGCAGATGATGCCGCCCGTCATCCCACATCGATCGGCACACGCACCGGTGCAAGCCGGCCGTCCTGCCAGCCGATCCACCAGGCACCGATGTCCGGATCCGGCAATGCCAGCGACACGATCACCATCAGCGCGTCCGGGTATCGCGCCTCCCGCAGATCGGTCGGCGATGGAACCGCCGGTCCATGCGGATGGGAGTGGACGATAGCGCCAAGGCGCCAGCCACGCTCATCGATCTCGCGGAAAGCGGCAATCACTTCCGCCGGCTCCATCGTGAACCGCGTCGCCGATGCCTCGGCATTCGTTCCCGCGTAGAACCGGACCGCGGTGATACCCCCGGCGAGCTCGTCCGGCGGGTTCACCGCAAGCAGGCCGACCCCTTCGTTCGGCAACGCACGCCGCAGATGCGCGACGATGTCGTCGCGGACCATGGCGCTGATCCGGAGGAGCGCCGGCGGGACTCCCCGCCACGGGTCGGTCGACCCTTCCACGTCGCCGGGTTCCTCGTCAACGGCCAAGCATGCCTCGATCACTGTTGTCCAATGGGGCCGGTTGCAGGTCGCGGGCCAGCCAGCGCACCGACGTACAATGCCTGATGATACCGTGACCGTGCCCGCCCATCGCCCCGACGCCGCGGTAGATGCCCAATCTGGACCGTCCGACCGATCCCGCCATCCTGGAGTACCGATGACGTTCGCATCCCGCCCTTCTTCGGCCCGCATGTCGCTGCAGGTCCAGACTGGAGCGCTGCTCGGCGCGCTGCTTTTTGCGCCCTTCGCCGGCCTGGCCCAGACCCCACCTGCTCCGCACCGGCCGGTGATGCCCGGCATTCTCGACGCAATCCAGCCGGACGAGCGCGACATCGTGACCGATTCCGTGCCACCCGACCTTTCAACCTACACGATCTCCGCCGAGCTCATGACCGATGGAGCCAGCGCTGCGGCTCCCGAGATTCGTGGGTCGCTTCGTTTGGGGTGGACCAACACGACCGGGGAGACGCTGGACGCGCTGCCGTTCCGGCTCTACGCCAACGGCCCGGACCGGGAGCACGATGCGATCACGATCGCCGGAGCGACCGTTGATGGGGAACCGGTGGAGCCGACACTGACCGTCGACAACTCGATCCTGACGGTGCCCTTCGCCGAGCCGCTGGAGCGCGGCGAGGACTCCATCGTCGAGCTCAGTTTCGTCTCGGTCCTCCCGGTCGATTCCTCCTCCCACTACGGGATCTTCGGGTTCGATTCCGAAGAGGGGTCGCTGGCGATGGCCCAGTGGTACCCGATCGTCGCCGGCCGCGATCCGGACGACGGCTGGATGCTGGATCCGCCGAGCGAGAACGGGGATCCGGTATTCAGCGACACCGCGCTCTACGACGTCTCGGTGCGGATCGAGGAGCGCTTTGAGCTGGTCACCACCGGCGTGGAGCAGCGGGACCCGGGGGCGGCCACCGATGGCCGGGTCACACGCCGGTTCCTGAGCGGCCCGGTGCGGGACTTCACGATGGTCGCTGACGACGATCTCGGTCTCCGCACCCGTGACGTCGAGGGAATCACGATCAATTCCTGGTTCCCGACCGGGCAGGAACGCGTCGGCGATGCGGTCGCGACCTACACCGCGCAGGCGCTCACAATCTTCGAGGAGCTGCTCGGGCCATATCCCTACACCGAGCTCGACATCGTCAGCGTCCCGCTCAATGGTGCCGCCGGTGTGGAATTCCCTCAGCTCATCTACATCGGCCAGGGCTATTACGACGCCGGTCAAACCCTTCAGACACCCAACGCACTCGATTTCACCGTTGCCCATGAGGTCATCCACGAATGGTTCTACGCGCTGGTGGGCAACAACCAGTACGATCATGCGTTCATCGACGAGGGCCTCACCAATTTCCTCTCGGCGCAGGTCTACTTCGAGCGACAGTACGATGAAGCGGTGGCGGCGCGGGTCGTCGATCGCTATCTGGTGGATCCATTCGACAGCACCGTCCGGCGCGGTGACGACCAGATTGTTGACCAGCCGACCGACGATTTCCCGACCGGCAACAGCTATGTCTACGCCGCCTACGTCAAGGCTCCGCTCGGGTTCCGGGCCATCCAAGCCGAGATCGGGGATACGGCATTCTTCGCCGCCCTGCGCGCCTATGTCAGCGAGTTCCAGTTCCGCGTCGCGACGCCGGACGACCTGCTCGACGCATTCGAAGAGGCGTCGGGCGAGGACCTCGGTGAGCTCTGGCGACACTGGTTCGAGGCCGCCGAAGGCGAGCGGGACCTTCAGGACTGATGCACGGCGGTTCGCACGGGGCAGGTGGCGGGCGACGCCTTCACGAGTCGCTGACCGCCCAGGTACTGCTGATCGCGATCGCGACCCGCATCCTCCTGTTCGGAGTGAGCTGGTTCACGCTGCGGATTCTGCCGCGCCTGCCCCTCTATCCCGCCCAACTTCCGGACAGCTTCCTGCCGAACGAGACGTACCTCGATGGCTGGGCCCGCTGGGACACCGCCCACTACGTGACGATCGCGCTCCATGGCTACGGCGGCGCCGGCAACCAGAGCTACGATGGCGGGCTCGGGTTCTTCCCGCTCTTT
>CADCWJ010000639.1 GCA_902806365.1 uncultured Thermomicrobiales bacterium | reverse complement strand
CCGGTGCCCGCGCGTCCGCTCTTGTCCGCCACGACGGCGGTGTAAGCGCCCGCAGGCAGTGTCGCGACCAACGCAGATTCCAGCGCGTTCGTCGGCGTAATCGCGATGGTCGTGAGCTGCGCTGCCTGCGCGGCGTCATCCTGCCAGTTATCGCTTTGCCGGACGAGCGTGCCGTTGCTGTCGATCAGCTGGAGCGTTGGGTCGTTGAGCGGGGTCGAGACACCGGCGGCGCCTAACGACGGGCCGAGCGCCCGGACCACCACCCGAGTCTCCGCGTCACCGGCACCAAGGATAAAGCCCGCGATCATGACGTTGCCGCCGGTCTCTACAACACCCCGCGTGCTGATATTAACGAGCGATGCTGGTGCGGAAGAGTCGAGCTCATACACCTCGAGCAATCCCACTCCGGTGGCGTTGCCTTTGCCGCGCAGCACCGCGGTGTAAGCGCCCGGTTCGAGCGTCGCCACGATCGCAGGCTCCAGGTTGCTCGCCGGCGGTATGCCGGAAGCGCTGATCTCCTGTTCCTGAGTGGACCGCCAGTCGTCGTTGAAGACCGACGCCGTGCTCGTATTCAGCTCGAGTGTCGGATCGGCCAGTGCTCCATCGACGGTGAGGGAAGTTCCCAATCCCCGGACAATGACTTTCTTCGGCGACTGGCCGCTGATGATGAAGCCGGCGATTAATGCCTTGTCGCCGCTCTCCACGCGCATGCGGGTCGAAATGTTGAGGAGTCGAGGAGCTGGCGATCCCATGTCGATCACGTTCGCCACCGACGTGCCATATACACCAGTGAGGCCGCCGGTGTTCGCACCGAAGACGTTTCGCTCCGTGCCGATCCCAGCCTTCGAGGGCGACAGCTGCACCGTGTTGTACGAAGCGTCCGCCAGGTAGACACCGAACCCAGTGTTCGGGATGGCCGCGCCCTTGCTCGTTACGCCGATCCAATTCCCATACAGCGCGTTGTTGTCCGCATCCGCGAGCACCACGCCGTGATGTTGATGGCCGACGATGACGTTCTTGCGGATGACGTTGCGTTTCGACTTGTTCTGGATCGTGATGCCGCTGATCTGCGACCCAATTGTCTTCGTCTCTGCGGCGTCGGTGCCGATCAAATTGCCTTCCACGTGGTTGTCGTTGCTACCGTCGACGCCGGGGAATTCCGAAGTTCCGATCGCGACTGCGCCTAATCCGCAGGCCGAGATAACGTTACCGGCATAGCGACCGCCCTCCGGCCCCCCCACCCAGTTGTTCGAGGCACCGTCTGCGATCAGGACGCCCAGTTCACCGTTTGGGAGCGCCTCGGTCCCGGCAGCATTCACGCCGATCATGTTCGCAAAAATCCTGTTGTCGGTGGCAGCGGCATGGAGCAACTCCACGCCGGCCGAAACGTTCCCCGAGAGCACGTTGCCCGGTCCGATGAGGTTTTCCTGGGCGCCCGCGGTGAGGAAGATGGCGTCCGAGTCGTTACCGATGATCGACTGCCCGGTCGGATCGGTGCCGATAAAATTGTGCTCGATCACATTCTTCCGGCAGAACCAGGTTGGCGTCGCCGCGACGATGTCCCCCGCCAGGGTAATGCCGTTATGGACGCCGGAGATCGTGTTGCCTCGGATCACGTTCGAGCTCGATTCCATCCCGATGCCGCGGCACTCCGGCGACACGCTGGTGTTCTTAAAGTACGTGCCCGGTGTTTTCAGCGGAGCCCATCCGATGTGATTGTTAAGAATCGAATTTGAGTTCGCGCCTTTGAACATGGTGATGGCGTTTGAGCTGTAGTTAATGATGCGGAAGCCTTGGATTGTGCTGCCGCCGCCACCCGGCAGGCCGTTCAGAGCTGGGACGATCGTGAAACCGCTCGCGAATTTGTTGCAGTTAATT
>CADCWJ010000638.1 GCA_902806365.1 uncultured Thermomicrobiales bacterium | reverse complement strand
CCACCACCGTCCAGCCGAGCAGCTTCGCGTAGAAGGCGCCAAGCGCCCGCGGGTCGGGCGCGCCTATCGTCGTCGCCGAGATCCGCATCTGTGGTTGCGCCAAGGTGGACCTCCCTGGTCGATCGGGTGAGTCATTCTCCTGGTCGAGAAGTATGCCAACCAGTGGTGACCTGCGCCACGGTCCGTTGGATGGGCCACGGACGCGCCGCCGATGCGCCGCCGACGCGCTGCTGACTCGATACGACCACTGACGCCGAGCTTACGCGCGGCACTGGTGGTGCCCCGGCGACTCGTGTCGTCACCCGGGTATCAGGCGCCTAGCGCGGTGACGATGGTGGTGGCGTTGAACCGCATCATCGACAGGTAAGTCTCGCCGTCCGAGCCCGGATCGCCCAGCGCGTCGGTGTACAACGGCGGCGCGAGCGTCACTCCCGCCTCGCTGGCGATCGACTGCATCAGGTCGGTGTTGGACACGTTCTCGGCGAAGATCGCCGGCACGCCCGATGACTCGATCTCCTCGACGAGCGTCGCGATCTCCCGCGCCGGGGGATCGTCGCTCCCAGTCGTCAGCGAATTGAGCGCCGTGCCGACGATCTCGAATCCATAGGCAGCCGCGAAGTAGCCGAAGGTGTCGTGCGTGGTGACGAGTTTGCGGCGCTCCTCGGGGAGCCGGGCCGTCTCGTCGCGGATAAAGGCATCGAGTTCGTTCAACTCGGTGGTATAGGCGCTGGCGTTGGCGTCGTAGGTGGCGGCATTGGCCGGGTCCGCCGACTCCAGTGCGGTACGGATCGTCTCGACGCTGGCGATCGCGTTCGTCACATCATGCCAGATGTGGGGATCAACCTCGCCCGGTTCATGCTCGTGCCCGTGATCGTCCTCTGCTTCATCCGCGTGATCCGCGTGCGCCGCCTCGGGTGATGCCTCGTCGTGCTCGTGGGCGGCTTCGGGGGAAGCCTCTCCCTCATGTTCGTCGGTTCCACCGATCAGGTCGAGCCCGTCGGAGACGACGACGCGCGTCGCGCCGGAACCGGACGCGGCGACCATGTCGTCGAGCCAGGGCTCGAACCCGGCGCCGATCTCGACGATCAGGTCGGCGTCGGCAACACTCGCGACCTGCTCGGGATTGGGATCGAACGTGTGCGCGTCGCCCCCGGCGGGCACGATCGTGACGACCTCGATGCGGTCACCACCGACCTGTGTGACCCAATCGCCGAGAATGCTGAAGGTCGTGACGACGCGGAGTGGGTCGCTTTCCTGGGCGCCTGCGGGAGAGGCGCCGGGGAGACCCGCCAGGAGCAGGGCGATCACGATGGGAGCGGCCAGCAGGCGACTGGTGAGCCAGCGGAGCCGGCGACGGGAGGTCTGGGACATGAACGGTCTTCCTCTCGGGGAGCATGGACACGGACAAGGTTGGCGGGATGTGCACCGACCGCCTCCAAAACAAACATGATACTGGGTATCACCTTAGCATATGGGCACGCATGAGCGCGAAGGAACCTCTCACCCCTGACGGACGTGTATCCTTCGGGAATCGGTCCGTGCCGCTACCTGTGGGCGGGCGTTCTCCTTGCCGGATCTGGCTGGCGTTACCGGTTGCCGGTCCGGGTCATCCCACCGAGGCGGTCGACGCCACCCGCCTCTCCGTCCCCGAGGCTCTCCATGACCATCCCTGCCTTGCATCCCTCCCCCCGGCATCGGCTCGTTCACCTTATCGCCCTGTTCCTCCTGATCGGCGGTCTGGCGGCCAGCGCCGCGCCCGCCGTGGCGGGGCAGACATCGTCGCGGGACGATGACATCGCGTCCGTCACATCGGCGCTGACCGAACTCTCGCGGCTGGAAGCAGCGGGCGACTTTCAGGATGTCTACGACCTGATGGCGCCGGATGCCCGGCTGCTGTTGCCCAGGAGCGCGCTGGTCGACTGGCTCAATTCCGGCGAGACACCGGTCGCGGTTGATGATCCCGAGAACGTGGAGATCACGTTTGACGACTGGACGTGGGAGACCACCGGCGACGATTACACCGATGTCGCCACCGTCATTTACGCGCAGGAAGTCGCCCTTGATGGCGATGAGGTGACGCGAGACCTCGAGCGCCGGTTCGT
>CADCWJ010000637.1 GCA_902806365.1 uncultured Thermomicrobiales bacterium | reverse complement strand
CTGACCGAGGGCACTGACGTCGTCGGGTCCGATGGCGACAAGCTCGGCGAAGTCGTTGCCGTTCATGCGAACTACGTCGTCGTGGAGAAGGGGTTATTCTTCCCCACCGACTACTACGTACCGACCTCGGCCATCTCGAATTTCGATGGTGACAAGGTGTACCTGAACGTCTCGAAGGACGAGGCACTGAACCAGGGTTGGGACCAGCTCCCGACCGAGTCCACGATGGTGGATTCTGGCTCCTATGGATCGACCGACACGGTCATGAGCGGCGAGACCTACGCGACGGACATGGACCGGGTCGTCGAGACCGACACCACTGCGGTGAACACCGGGACGATGGGCGGGGATGTCTCTCGCACCACCGACTCGGACAACCTCCGCGTCGAGCTACACGAGGAAGAGTTGGCCGCCACAACGCGCGACCGCGAGATCGGGAACGTGCGGATCGAGAAGGATGTCGTTTCCGAGCAGCAGACTCTCGAGGTGCCCGTCACTGAGGAGCGCGTCCGCGTCGAGCGCCACGTCGTCAACCGTGACGCCACTGGTGACACGGACGCCTTCGAAGAGGGGACGATCGAGGTCCCGATCCGCGGCGAAGAGGTTGAGCTGAGCAAGCGCACCCGCGTCGCCGAGGAGATCGAGATTCAGAAGGAAGCCGTCCAGCACACCGAGCAGGTCGGTGGCACGGTTCGCCGCGAAGAGGTACGGATCGACGAGACCGACAACCGCGGTGTCAACCGCTAGAGCGGATTTCCTCGGCGGCACGGTGAGCCGCCCGGGACCACACGAGTCGACCTCCGCCCCGCGCGTCGGATCAGCCGGCGCGCGGATCTACCGAGAGTACGACGAATCTTCACCAAGGGGCCGAGCCGGGCCACGGGGTGGCCAATGGGACATGAAAGCGAGCGACGCACATGAGTGATGGAAATAATGTCGGGTTCGAGCGCCCTTCGGGCACCGAGACCTTGACCCGCCCGGGTTTGGGCAATGACCTGTCATTTCGAGAGTCGGTCCGACCGGCATTGCAAATCGATCAAAATCGACCTGATGTCAAGAACCGGGTCCAGTGGGGCCCGATCATCGCGGGCTTGTTGACCACGTTGGCAACCATGATCGTCCTGACCGTGCTCGGCCTTGCGATCGGGGCTTCGGTCCTCGAACCCCGTGACTCTGGCGAGGGGCTCGGGACAGCGGCCGGCATCTGGGGCGCGATCAGCGCGATTATCTCGTTCCTCCTCGGTGGCTTCGTCGCCGCGAAGTCGGCCGCCGTCGGAGGGACCGGGCCAGGGATGCTGAACGGCTTCATGGTTGGCGCGGCTGCCCTGGCGCTGATCCTCTGGTTGACCGCGACTGGGTTGGGCAACCTCTTCGGCGCGATCGGCAGTAACATTGGCGACATCGCCAACATCGCGCAGGACAATGGCGTCACTACGACAGCGGTCGATCAGCAGGCCCCCGAGGCCAGCCAGGTCGGCGACACGGTCCAGAACGGGTTCGCGGAAGCCGAGGAAGGTGCTTGGGGAACGCTCGGCGGTCTCTTGCTCGCTCTGGGCGCCGCTACCCTGGGTGGTGTCCTTGGCCACAACAGCCGGCGTGACATCGTCGAGGGCGCCGGGTAACGCTCAATCCCGCATCGTACGGCGATACGACACCGAATTGAAACCACATGATGATGGTCCCGGGCACTGCCTTGGGGCCATCATCTCAT
>CADCWJ010000636.1 GCA_902806365.1 uncultured Thermomicrobiales bacterium | reverse complement strand
TCGTGGCGCGGGATGTGCTCATCTCCCTGTCAGGCACGAATCGCATCGAATATGGAAAGCGGAAGAGGAGAATTCCATCGCCGCCAACCCAGTAACCTGCAGCAATTGTGGTATCGACAACCCTCCGGGCCAGGACTTTTGCACGAACTGCGATCAGCCCTTGACCGCCTCGGCGGATCAGGGTTTGCGCGAGAACGAGGCAGCCCAGGATCGCGGCGGAATGATCGCCGGGGATGCAGTCGGTCTGGGCGCGGACGCCCCTCCCCTGGCGTCCGATACCGGCGTGCTCGATGACGGCCCGCGCCCGCTGATCTAGGAAGCCCACCGCATTCCTTCCACACGGCCGCTCGGTGCGGATCGCTTTGTTATCCACCCCGTTGCCCGGCCAGTGTGCTCGCTGGTCTCCATGTGGACCACCGTCGTGATCGCACGGTCCGGGTGAGATTGGGCCGCGCTCCGTCAGGACATTGAGCGCCGGGATCGGCGGGATGTCGATGGGGGTCGACTCTCTCGCACCGGGCGTTCGCCGAGTGTCCAGTGCCATTGGCCGAGATACGGACCACGAGGTCGACGTAGCCGACGGTGGTGGGAATAGCGGATACCCACCAGCGTTTCAGCCGCGGGTGCTGAGCCGGGCGCCCCACGTCCACTGCCTCCTGACCCGAAGGCTCCCGATCGCGCCCGTCGTCCGTGGCGTTTCCAACATTAGGCCGCTCTCCTGCCCCCGGGTATGGGCGTCGTGATCCCCATCAGCCAATCGGGAACACGATCGTTGCGGTACGATTCATCGCATGAAGACAAGCCACCTGGACGATCAGGGGGCGTGGGAGCGCGCAATGGCCGGCGACGTGGGTTCGTTCCAGATCGCGCCGGCCCGGCTCCGTGACCTTCGCGCGGTCGCCCGGATCCAGCGCCTGGCGTTCCGGCCCGGCCTCGCCTACGGCATGTCGGCGCTGCTCGTTCTCTGGTCGGCGCCGCACTCCACCTTTCTGGTCGCACGCGACGATTCAGGCGAAGCGGTCATCGGGTGCGTGATCGCGGACCGGCATCAGGGCAACGCACGGATCATGAACATCGCCACGCATCCGGAGCATCGTCGCCGTGGCGTGGGGAGGGCGCTGCTCCGCGCGGTCGAGCGCAAGAATCGGATTGGGGATGTGGTGCTGATGGCGGAGGAGTGGAACACCGGAGCCCAGGCGCTCTACGAGAGCGAGGGGTTCACGCGGACCGGGTTCGCGCGCGACTACTACGGACGTGGTCGGCATGGCATCTGGATGCGCAAGCAGCGGCGCCCCAACACCGACACCGGTGCCAGAATCTACGTCTGAGGGCTTGACCCGGCGTGATCAGGACCGGACCGCGAGAATGAGAATCCCGACGACCATCGCCAGCACCAACGCGTTGAGGGCGGCGGCGGCACGCAACCGCGAGCGAACGATCGGCCCTGTCTGGTTGGCGGCATGGAGGGTGAGCACGACGGTCAGCACCAGACCGGCCGCCAGCACGACCAGCGCCACCTCCAGGTTGAAGACGACGAGCGCGAGAAACGGAGCGATCACCACGGCAAGCGTGAAGAACAACG
>CADCWJ010000635.1 GCA_902806365.1 uncultured Thermomicrobiales bacterium | reverse complement strand
GATGGCAGAGTTGCGGCAGGATGCCTTCACACCGTGAGGACGTCGTCGTGTAGTGAGGTTGTGATCGTTCAGTGGTCCGTTCGCATCGACCTCAGCGGTATCGTCGCGGAACGTGCGCTGTCGAGGAGACTTGGTTAAAGCAACCTGAATGGGTCGGTGTTCGCCCATGCCGGGATGCTGTCGGAGCGCCCATCTGGACAGCAGCGTGAGGCATCCCGGGGAGAATTCGTGCCGCGGCAGCGGTCGTCATAACCGGCAGGGCGTCTTTCACGGAACGCTCCAGTCCGACTCGGCCGGACGCGCGTCGCGCGGCGACTCCCACCCTGCGGTTTGGGCAGGTTCGGCGTTCAGCTCGGCTTGCGCTTTCGGCGCTTCTCCCCGCTGACCGAGCCATCGGAAACGACCCCGTTGGGCGATTCCTGGTTGGGCCCTTCGCTGGGCTCTTCCGCCGCATCCTCGCGGTGGAGGGCAATTCGTTCGCTTGCGCTGGCAACCCCGGCCAGGATCGCGAAGATTGCCGATACCCGGTGCGGTTGCACGACGTAGACGCCTCGCTCCTCCTGGGTCACCAGATCAGCCGCCTGCAACACGTTGAGGTGATGGTAGGCCGCGCCAGTCGTACCAAGGTTCAGAGCAGCCACCAGATCCGCCGCCGAGCACGGTTGATTCAGGATCAGCTTGAGAATCGCCAACCGCTGGCGGTGGCCGATTGCCGACAACACCTGTGCGATCTCGGTTTCGTCGGTCGCCAGCAATGTCGCGGCGTCTTCTTCCAGTTCCCAGCGGTACGCCTGGATTCCAGCTGCATCCTGGAACTGTCCCCAGGTCGCGACGATTCCCTGCTCCGAGCGGCTCTCTCCGACCCGTCTCGCGAAATCCGAGCCGGCGCCAACGGTCGCGCCGCCAGCCCCGACGTGTGCCAGGGGATACTCGCCATCGGCGGAGAAGTCTCCAGGATGGTGGCCGCCGGCCGAAACATGCCGGGAAGACGATGACGCGGCGGTAATCGCGTCCTGAACCGCCAGGTGTTCGCGCAGCGCCCAAACCGCTTCGGAAAGATGCTGCAGCTCCGTGCGGATGCCATCGACCTCATTCTTGACCTTTTTGCCCGCCATGTGCCGCTCCTTTCCGGAGGGTCCAATGGTCGCTCCTAAGCCCGGTAATCTACGAAAGTACCGAGCAGCGTAGGAGATGGTCAACGAACTGTCAAACGTGTGACCAGCTGAATGCTGGCGATCGGCCGGTCCGGCTCGTGCATGCCGGGGCGCACTGGTGTCGCTTATGAACCACGGCCCCGGCCACGGGATAAGGTAGCGGCATCGGCTCCGTTTCGCCCCCGAGCCCGCTCCGGACTGTCGCCTCAGTGGGAGAAGTAGCTGATCGCGGTCAGGCTGGCGCGTTTCCGGGCCGAGAGATGGCCAGCATACGGCGCGACGTAGGTGCCCGAGGTCGGAGCGACATCGCCATAGTCGCGGCCGATCGCGACCGTCACGTAGTTCAGGCCCGGCTCCCGCCCATGCGTCGGATCGAACGCCCGCGCCAGATAGCGGGAGGCTCGCTCCGGGTCCGGAACCAGCACTTCCACCCATGCGTGCGTACCCCCCAGAAGGTGCCCGGAGACATAGCGGGCGGGCAACTCGCACAGGCAGCAGAGCGCGAACATGACGTGGGCGTAATCCTGGCAACCCCATCGCCAGGTGAACGCTTCGGCGGCGGTCATGCGGACCCCGGTCACGCCATGCTCATACGTCATCTGGCCGTAGACCCAGAAAGATCTTCGACGTCGCGGTTCGGTTCGCGAGAACGTAGGAGACGCCGCTGGGCGAGCGGAGGTTGTCTTCCAGCACCAGGTAGTTGCCGTCGGCGTCCCGCACCAGGTGGCTGCCGACCACATGGATGTAGCGATTGTGGGGCACGTCGATTCCGACCGCCTCACGCCGGAAATGCTGGGCGCGCACCACCAGCCCGCGCGGCACGACGTGGTCGTGAAGGATCTGCTGCTCGTGATAGATGTCATGAATGAAGTGGTTGAGCGCCCCGATCCGCTGCTGGAGACCACGCTTGATCGTGTCCCATTCCGCGGACGGGATCAGCCAGGGGATCACATCGAACGGGAAGATCCGTTCGGTGCCGCGCTCCGTGTCCGAATAGACGGTGAAGGTGACGCCCTGGTGGAGGAAGGAGCGATTGGCGACATCGCTCGCGTTGCGAATGTCGGCCGGACCGAGGTGGGCGAGATGGGCGACGAGAGCCTCGTAGTGACAAAACTCGCCTTGGCGGGTTTGGCGGCGTTTCCACGGCTCGTCCGGTACACAGGCCGGGAGAACGGAACGATGCTCAACCAAGGGTCGTACGTTCGTGGTCAGCGCCGCCATGCTCCAGCGTTCCGGAGCGCTTCGCGTGGCGCTCGGCCGAGCGCCGGATC
>CADCWJ010000634.1 GCA_902806365.1 uncultured Thermomicrobiales bacterium | reverse complement strand
GGCCTCTCAAACACTGGCCTCCCGCCATACTGAAAGGGCCAGTAATCGCCACCTGTGTCCTTCCGTGTCCACGCGCCGTCCAGGCGCTCGAAGAGGGTGATGAACCGGTAGAGCGGCTGCTCCTCGTCGTCCGGGTCGTGCCAGATCGACATGATCGCTCCGACAGGTCCGTCCGTCCAGACCGCCACAGCCACTTCCTCATCCGGCGCCAACGGCCGTTGCGGCACGGGCGGCTTCGCCCCTTCAAGGAGGGCCAGTTCCCCGCCGTCGAACGAGACATCCACCCAGGAAGTATCGCCGGCTCTCGTCGACGGCGGTCGTCCGCCCACCCATCACCAACGGGCGGCACCGTCGTTACTGCTCAGGGCGAGCCCGGGCCCGACCGGGCGACATCGGCACATCCCGGTCAAGCGAACTCCGGGAGCGCTGGGCCTGGGCACGTCGGGGTCGTCGCTCCAGAACTCCTAGCAGCATCAGCGCGTTCGCAGGCAGGATGTCACCATGGGTAGTCCAGGTGTTCCCGGATCTGGAATCGGCAAGGCCATCGAGTCGGCGCTAGGTGTGCTGTCCGGTGAGCGTCTGCGATACATCGGCAGAGCAACCGACCTCGTGTGGCTCGGAATTGGCCGCGACGTCGAGACTGTTGATCGCCACGGCGGCATCCGCCTCGTCGCAGAACATGCTCTGCATCTCCAGTGTCCGTGGCGGCTAACGCGCCTAGGGGTCCCCCTGGTCGGGAGTTGGGACGTCCACCGATCCATCGGCTCGAACGAGTTCGCCGACGGCGAACTTCTCCAGGGCGAGGCGGCATTCGATCCGATCGCCGCCGAGCTGACCGCCGAGGCCGGCGAGGAGGAGCAGCACGTCAACAGACTCACCGGCGACGACTGGGGCGGGTTGGTGCTGGAGTTCACCAGCGGACTGATGCTCGACGTTCTGCCGGTGACGACGGCGTCAGACGAGTGCTGGCGCTACCTGCAGCTCGGAGATGACACCGAGCACTTCGTCGTCTTCGAGACTCCTGAGGGCTGAGCACGGGATTGCCTCGGCAGTGGCGACGGCACTGGTCCGGTGCGGCGAGATAGGAGGTGCGGAAACGGCACCTTGCGTCGCTATTGCTGTGGGGCCGGTCGTACATGCGCCTGAGAAGGAGCGGCACGTACCCGTCCCTACAT
>CADCWJ010000633.1 GCA_902806365.1 uncultured Thermomicrobiales bacterium | reverse complement strand
TTGTGAGCCGCCAGGAAGAGGTCAACCAGGCAATCTCGCCGATGATGACGGTGATGTTCGTCGGCTATTTCGCCGCGCTCTTCTCGATCAACGCGACCGACAACATGGTGTCCCGGATCGGTGGCATCTTCCCCCTGACCTCGCCGTTCGTGATGGTCTCGCGGACGGTGATGGGGCGCGCGGAAGGGTGGCAGATCGCCCTCAGCCTGGCGCTGCTGGTCGTCGCGGTGATCCTGGCGGTACTGTTCGCCGCCCGCGTCTATCGGGTCGGAGTGCTGATGTACGGGCAGAAGCCGAGCTGGAAGGCGCTCTTCACCGCCGGGCGGGCCCAGGCCGTCCGCTGACCGTTACCTGCCCAGACCAGATGAACGTGCACGCCGGGGGCCGATCCCTCCGGCGTATTCGTGTTCGTGTACGCGTTCGGGTTCGGGACGCCACGTGGACCGCGGAGGGTATCATGAATCATTAACGAACCGTCAAACTCCGGAAGGTCGATACGCGATGCAAGTCATGTCTCTGGAGGAACGAGCCGCGGCGGACCTGGAGGGGCCGGAAAAGGACGATGGCGACCTGAGCGATCTGCTCGGCGAGCTGCGCGTTCTGCTCCCCGGAGCGCAGACACTGACCGCGTTCCTGGTTATCCTGCCCTTCAACAACGGGTTCGACCGGATCGCGGGGGAAGAGAAGGCGGTCTACGTCATCACGTTCCTCTGCTCGGTACTCAGCCTCGTGCTGTTCACGGCGCCGGCCGCCCACCACCGGTTGCAACGTCCATTGCGCGACCGGCGAGGATTCAAGACAACGGCGACCAGGCTTATCATCGCCGGGTTGGTGCCGCTCTCGATTGCGCTGATCCTGGCGACGCAGCTCGTGATCTCCGAGGTGGTTGCCAGCCGCATCGTCTCGTGGGTAATCTCGGGGATACTGGCGGTCATCATCCTGGTCCTGTGGTGGATCGTTCCGGCGCGGCGCCATCGACGCCTGAATGCGGATCACAATCACTGCTCGTGAGACGAGGGCACTGTGCGACGTTTTCTGAGAGACAACGGCCTCTCGCTGGCGATGTTCGCACTGTTCGTCGCTACCCTGCTCGGCATGAGCGTGGCGGGACTGCGCGTCTACAACCAGGAACAACTCGATCACAACCAGGCAACGGTTGGATACGTGGAGTACCTGACCACGGATGATTTCATCGAGGTCACGTTCGAGAACTGGGAGAGCGAGTTCCTCCAGATGGCTGCCTACGTCTTGTTGACGGTCTTTCTCTTCCAGCGGGGCTCAG
>CADCWJ010000632.1 GCA_902806365.1 uncultured Thermomicrobiales bacterium | reverse complement strand
TCGTGGAGCGTTCATCGACCCTCTCGCCATCCTCGCCAGCACTCAACCAGCGACAATCGCGTTGATGTAGTGTGTTACATCCGGTTGGCGCTCGGAGCCGATCGTCACGGCAACGATGTCGCATCGCCAGATGCGCTCCTGAAGCTCCGGGTGAGCCGCCAGGAACCACTCGGCCGCGGCCAGCACCCTGGAGGCCTTTGACGATGATACCGCCTCCTCCGCGCGACCGAAGCGCTCACCGCGACGTGTCTTGACCTCGGCGAATACCAGATCGTCCCCGTCGATCATGACCAGATCCAGCTCGCCAGCCCGGCAGTGCCAGTTTGCGGCGATGAACACATACCCTCGCGCCTCCAGATAGCCACGCGCGATCCGCTCGCCCCGTTTCCCCAATGCGGTCGAGGGTCGGTCAAGTTTCACGGCTCACGCTCTCCGGCACGGTCGGGTGCGGGAGCCCGCGTACCGAAGCAAAGCTCAGGCGATGATACGGGCTCGATCCAGCGAGAGCGAGTGCGCGCAGATGCGCGGCTACGCCGTATCCCTTGTTTCGGGCGAACCCATATTCGGGGCAGAGACCGTCCAGTGCAATCATCATCTCGTCGCGGGCTACTTTTGCGACGATCGAGGCGGCGGCTATCGAGAGGCTGCTTGCATCGCCGTCGATGATGCCAACCTGCGGACAGGGGAGATCGAGCGTCATCGCATCGATCAGCAGCATGTCCGGTTCGACCGAAAGACCCAGCACGGCTTGTTCCATTGCGCAGCGATTCGCCGCCGCCAGCCCGATCGCGTCCAGCAATTCGGCCGAGATCATCGCGATGTGGGTAGAGGGTGCGGCAGCGACGATCTGACGGGACAGGTTTGCCCGTGTTCTCGCGGAAAGCGTCTTGGAATCGCGGACATCGTCCCAGAACGATGGACGCAGGAGCACACGTTCGATATCAGGAGGGAGCACCACCGCTGCGGCCACCAGAGGCCCCGCAAGCGCGCCCCGCCCGACCTCATCGACCCCCGCGATGGTGGCGAGCCCGCTCCGCCAGAAATGTCGCTCGAAGAACAGCATATCGGTCGTCCGGACAGGCACGGGCTGGGTCCTCGAATCGACGTAGCCGAACCACCTGCGTTGGCCCCGCAATCGAGAAACGGCCGGACACAGCAATGCGTCCGACCGTTTCCTCCAATGCGCCTGGAACGTGGCTACCGGATGCCGCCGCCCTTGTTGAGGTCACGCCGCCGTTCCGGGATACGTGCCGCTCGGCCAGTCAGATTGCGGAGGTAATACAGCTTCGCCCGTCGTACCCGTCCGAAGCGCGTGACTTCGATACGGTCGATCCGCGGCGAATGGATCAGGAACGTCCGCTCGACGCCGATGCCGTGTGCGGCCATCCGGCGGACGGTGAAGTTCTCGTTGATGCCCCCGCCGCGACGGCGGATTACGACGCCCTCGAACACCTGAATCCGCTCGCGCGTGCCTTCAACGACCTTCGCGTGGACACGCACCGTGTCACCAGGGCCAAATTCCGGAATGTCCTGAAACTGTTCTTGCTCGAGTGAGCGGATCAACTGGGCGACCATGGAGAGGGGTCCTTGTCAGACGTGGGTTCAGCCGTTCGTGGGGGAGGCGGGAACCTTCGTTTTTCACACAAAAATACGAGTGACCCTGCATCCAGCGTCACCTGGCAGTGCGGAGTCTACCATGCCGCCGGATCATGGGCCATCTCCGCTGTCACTGGATGGCGGCAGCGGGCACCTGCTCGTCCACCAGCACGTCGAGCACCTCGGCGGCGACTTCGTATCGCCCGAACGACGGCATCAGGTAGACGCCCTGGGAAAACGGCACCAACTGCTGGAGCAGATCCTGGGCCATTTTGACCCCTTCTGTCCGGCCATGTGGTCCCGCCCGGCGCATCCGGTCACGGGCTCCGTCGGTCAGTGTGATGCCGGGGACCTCGTTATGCAGGAACTCCGCGTGCTTCGAACTCTGCAGTGGCAGGATGCCGATCATCACCGGCAACGGCAGCCGCTCGGCGCCGTACACCTTGAGGAAGTTCGTCCATACCGACAGATCGAAGATTGGCTGAGTCATCACGAAATCCGCGCCCGCCGCAATCTTCTCCCTGAGTCGGCGCGCTTCGTCTTCGAGATCGGGCTTCGTTGGGTCCACCGCGCAGGCGATCGTGAAACTCGCTTGCCGCCCGATCGACGCACCCGCCGAATCGGCACCGCCGTTCATCTGGCTGATGATGCGGACGAGGCCGATGGAGTCGACGTCATACACCGCCGACGAGTTCGGGTACTCGCCAAGGCTGGGGGGATCACCGGTCAATGCCAGTATGTTGCGAACCCCCGCCGCGTGGGCGCCCAGCAACTCCGATTGCAGCCCCATCAGCGAGCGATCCCTCGTCGTGAAGTGGATGATCGTCTCCACGCCGACCTCGTGCTGGATCAGGTAACACAGGGTCATCGCGCTCATCCGGACCCGCGCCATCGGGGAGTCCGCAACGTTGATGGCATCCACTCCGGCCGCCTTGAGCAGTCGGGCACCATCGAGCGCCTTCTGCGGGTTCAATCCCTTCGGCGGGTCTACCTCTACGCATCTCAGGAACTTCTTGCCGAGACTCTTCGCGATGCCGGTCGTTTCCTCGGCATCCATCACGATCAACGGGCGTTCCCGGCGATCCGGCTCACGGACATGGGAGAGCGTTGGGCGGTTCTGGTCGGGGGTCGATGCGTTGATCTGGTCCACGACTGCACGCATCTGTCGAACGTGCTCCGGAGTCGTGCCGCAACAGCCTCCAATGAAGCGAGCTCCCGCCGCCGCCGCGGACCGTACGAACTCGGCGAAATACTCAGGCGAGGACCGGTAGATCACTCTGGAGCCCACGATCGTGGGCCAGCCGGCGTTTGGCATGCAGGAGAGGAATGGTCGCTTCGTCCCCTCGGGCAAGGCGTCGATCGTCGCCTTCATCTTCGCGATCACGCCCAGCAATCGTTGGGGACCAACCGAGCAGTTCGCGCCGATGACATCGACATCCTTGCTCGCTAGGTGGCGGGCCACATCCTCGGGGCGCGCCCCGCTCAATGTGCGGCCGTCTTCGGCAAAGGTCATCATCGCCACGATCGGGAGATCGGACGATGCACGGGCGGCGGCGATCGCGCAATCCATCTCGTCCTGATTGCCCATCGTTTCGATGATCAGGAGGTCGACGCCGGCCTCCAGCAAGAATTCGATCTGCTCCTGAAACGCATCGGTCGCTGCCTCCCGGGACAGCGTGCCAAACGGGACAAGGGTGCGACCGGTGGGGCCGATCGAGCCCGCGACGAGCACCGATGTCCCGCTGATCTCCCGTTCTTCCCGCGCGATCCGAACGCCGCGCTTGTTGATGTCGCGCAGCTTGTCAGCCAGGCCATGAGGCTCGAGCCGGTAGCGGTTGCCGCCGAAGGTGTTGGACTCGATCACATCGGCGCCGGAGCGGATGTACCCCCGATGCACCGACGCCACGAGATCCGGATGACTGACGTTGAGGGCATCCAGCGACTCATCCAGCGAGCGGCCCGCCTCGTACAGCATGGTGCCCATCGCGCCATCCCCTAGCACGACGCCTTCCGCAAGTTTTTCGAGAAAGGGATGAGCCATCGAAACCGCCTCCACCCGCCGTGTCGTTCGCCCGTCAGACGCGTTCTTCGTGGCGCCCTGACCGTCCTGCTCGTCAGCCGAAACGCATCCATCTAGGATAAACCCTGCGATCCCCCGAGGGCCTCCCAACGTGGTCGGGTTTCGCGTCACCGGTTACGAATCCGTCTACAACCGTATCCGGGTGTCGCTTTCCGGACATCGACAGGCGCGACAACGGCCGAGCTCGCGGGCGCACCTCTCATTAACCAGTGTGATTGACGCCCCGGCACGATCCGCGTTACAGTCCCGGACCAATGGCGCCTGGTCGCCTCCCCGTCCTCCAACACGAGCACGAGCGCGTTCTTCTCAGGGCCCGGGAAGTCATGCGATCACGACTGGATTCTCTAACCATGACCGCCACCGACACCTCGGCCTCGACGTCCCCAATGACATCCATCCCGGATCCAACCGTGCGCAAGGGCGTGCTGATGCCAATCGGGGGAGCGGAGGACAAGCTGGATGACAAGATCATCCTGTCCACCTTCGCCCAGCTTGCGGGCGGCAAGTCGGCCCGCATTGCGATCGTGCCTACGGCGTCATCGATCGAGACTGCCGGCCTCCGTTACAAGGCGATCTTCCTGGGGATGGGGGTCGAGAGTGCGGAAGTGATCTACATCGGCAATCGCGAGGACGCTAATAACCCGGCGGTGGTCGATTCGATCGACTCCGCCACCGGCGTCTTCCTTACCGGTGGCAATCAGATGAGGCTCTCGGCAATGATCGGCGGAACGCGGTTCGAACGCATGGTCCGCGAGGCCAACCAGCGTGGTGTCGTTGTGGCCGGCACCAGCGCCGGGGCATCGATTCTTTCCGCGCACATGGTGGCCCTTGGCGCGAGCGGCGGGACACCGAAGCTTCGAATGGCCCAGATGGTGGCCGGATTTGGCCTGATCTCCGACGTCATCATCGACCAGCACTTCCGCCAGCGGGACCGGATCGGTCGGTTGCTGGCGCTCGTCGCTTCCAACCCTGGTCTCCTCGGCATCGGAATCGACGAGGACACCGCGGCGATCATCGACGACCAGGGCACGATCGAGGTGATCGGTCGTCACAGCATCACGATCGTGGATGGTTCCGAGATCTTCAGTGACATCTTCCAGGTCAAGGCATACGGGGAAATCACGGTCAGCAACGCTCGGCTTCACGTCCTCACCCCGGGCCGCAGGTTCGACATGCGCAACCGAACCCTGGTCACGGGGTAGACGCGGCATCCCCTCTCCTCACATAGTGAGCATGGTGGCAGGCTGGCACGTCCGGCGGCGGTTCCACGATCCACCAGGTAACCGTACCCGGGAGGATGGTGCCAGTCAGGGCAGTACGGCCGCGCGCCTCGAGCGAGGTCTGTCCCGGACAAGTGGGTCGACCGCGATTGCCGCCGATGCGTTGCAGTGTGGATTGGAACCGCCGGCGATCTTGGGCCCGCCTGTTCCGGCATTTCGTGTCGCACGAAGGTAAAGGTAATGTTGAAGATACGAGAGAAGACGATCTACCGGGGTCCCAATGTGTGGGCGCGGATGCCGGTGATTCATTATGTGCTTGATATCGGCGAGCTCGAGGAGCGGCCGTCCAACAAGATCCCCGGCTTCTACGAGCACCTGATCGAGCTCATTCCCTCGCTGTATGAGCACGGGTGTTCCATCGGCAAGCCCGGGGGGTTCCTGAAGCGCCTGCGCGAGGGGACGTGGATGGGGCATGTTCTCGAGCATGTCGCCCTTGAAATCCAGAACCTGGCCGGGGCCGAGGTGGCGCGCGGCAAGACGCGGAGTACCGGTGAAAAGGGCGTCTACAACGTCACCTTCCAGTACGA
>CADCWJ010000631.1 GCA_902806365.1 uncultured Thermomicrobiales bacterium | reverse complement strand
ATCGTGCTCGGTGGCGACGACTCGATCCCGATTCCAGTGCTTCGCGCATACCGAGACGTGGGACCGTTGTGTGTCGTCCAGATTGACGCCCATATCGACTTCCGGGACGAGGTCAACGGGGTCACCGAAGGACTCAGCAGCACCATGCGGCGGGCATCCGAGATGCCGTGGGTGAGCGGCATTGCCCAGGTTGGGTTGCGGGGGATCGGCAGTGCGCGTGAACGGGAGTTCGCTGATGCACGGGCGTTCGGGGCGGTGCACATCACCGCCGCCGAGATTCACCGGGACGGCATCGCGCCGGCACTCGCCCGGATTCCGGACGCCGACCGCTACTTCATCACGCTCGACATCGATGGGCTCGATCCCGCGATCGCGCCCGGTGTGATCGCTCCGGCGTTCGGCGGGCTGAGTTACTTCCAGGCGTTCGACCTGATCCGCGGCGTGGCGGCGCGAGGGCGAATCGTCGGATTCGACGTCGTCGAGGTCGTGCCGGAGCTCGATGTGCGAAACCTGACCAGCCTGCTCGCGGCCCGCCTGGTCATGGTGATGATCGGAAGCATCGCGTGGAGCGGTCAACTCACCGGCTAATCGAGCGTAAAGCCGCCGTTGGCGACCGCGGCGGCGAATCGCTCCTCGTCCAGCGTGAGCCCGAAGCCGGGGGCGTTGGGAATCACGACCTGGCCCTCGTCGATGCGGTAACCCGACGTATCCAGTGCTGGCGTGGTTGCCTCGTCCCACTCGACGAACCCGAACCGCTCGATCACCCCGGCCAGGTGACCGGTTACGTAGTTCCCAAGCATCCCGCCGTAGTGATGCGGGCCGGTTCGCACGCTCCACTCGTCAAGCTGCCGGCCAATCCGGAGCAATGCGCTGAAACCGGGCGCGAAGATGTCGTAGTTGACCACATCCACAAGCCCATCCCGCGCCCAGTCCATCAGCCGCACGTCCGCCGCGCCCTCGCCGTCCGAGATCAGGACCGGCAGGTTCTCCGACGCCAGCCAAGCCTTCAAGTCGCGGTAGAGAATGGCATCCTCGTGGAACGGCTCCTCCACCCAGTGGATCCGGCAGCCGGCGGTGTCCGCGAGAACGCGTTTCGTGAGGTTGAGGTTGTAGCCGTTGTTGGCGTCGATCATCAGCGGCGCGTCCGGCCCGACCGCGTCGCGCACGGCATGGATCACCGCGATATCCCGCACGGTTCCCGCCTCCAGCGGCATGTGGCGCGCGCCGCGCCCGATCTTGATCTTGAACGCGCGATGGCCGAAGGCGAGCCCATCCCGCGCCTCGCCGGCGATCAGATCCGTCGCCTCGGTGTCCGACGCGAACTCGAGGTCGTCGAAGTAGAGCGAGGTGTCGTAGCAGGGGACGCGGAACGGTTCGGGCAAGGACTTGCCGACCATGCCTGCGGCGACCCGGTAGACGGGTGACGCCGCCTCCTTCCCCATCAGATCCCATAGTGGGAACTCGATCGCGGCGCCGATCTCGCTCGCCCCGTACGGAGCAGCGAAGAGATCGCCGAGACGCAGCCCGACGAGCGGTTGCAACCGGTCGCGCGATGCGCGGCACCATCCGAATCCGGACACGCCGTCGGAGGCCGTGACCCGCGCGAGCGTCAGCGGGAAGGATGTGCCGTGACGATCGAGGCGGGCGTTGCTGCCGGCAGCGCGGGGCCGGGTGCATTCGACGGTCCCGACTTCGATCCGCATGATCGTGGAGGAGTGAGGCATCGTTGTCCTTCTCGGCGGTTCGCCAGATAGGCGAAAAGCCGCGTGTCTCGAGCAGTGCCCCGGGGGGTGACAGGGGACACAAGGAGTCCGGAGATCCTCCGCATGTCACTCCTGACGCTTCAGTTCAGTGCGACAGCATCGCCGAGCCCGACTCACCGGGGAGTGACCTGGCCGTACCGGGGCTACACGGCGGCAGCTGCCTGACCGCTACACCGCTGCTGCTTCCCGCAACGCCAGGCCGATCGCGGTGGTGTAGCCCGGTGGGTACAACCGCATGTCGATCCCGGACGACCGCGACGCGTTTCCATGTCGTCGGCTCGGGCTCCAGACAGGTATCAGAAGCTCGGTACCGCAAAAAAGAGGAGTCCAAAGATCACAAGTGCGATCACCACGATGATGTCCATCCATGCATCCTTTGCGGGTTGGTTCGCGATAGAGTGGTCATGATGTGATCGATCCGGCGCCCATGCGCCGATCGATCATAACGTTTGCCAGTACAAGCATAATCCGCCCAAGGACCATCACGTTGTCGAAACCGCTCCGTCTCCTGACGACCCCGGGCCCCCGCATCTGCGTATCAGCGTTCTTTGCGCTCACCGGGTTCATCAGCGCGACGTGGATCGCCCGCATTCCGGCCGCGGCCCGCACGCTCGATCTCGACACCGCCCAACTTGGCACGCTGCTGCTGTTCATCGCGGTCGGCTCGCTGGTCGCGTTCCAGTTCATCGGGCGGATCATCGAGCGCCAGGGCAGCGCCCGGTCGTCCGTGGCCTTCGGGGCGGCATTCGCCATCGGGCTGTCGCTGCTGGCGCT
>CADCWJ010000630.1 GCA_902806365.1 uncultured Thermomicrobiales bacterium | reverse complement strand
CTCGTGCGGGTAGATCGGCAGGTAATCCTTGGCCTGCGACAGCATCTGGCCCCAGGTTGGGACATCCGACGGGAATCCGAGCCCCAGGAACGAGAGCGCCGATTCGGTAATGATCGCGCTGCCAATCTCCAGCGTCGCGGCGACGATGATCGGGCTCAGCACGTTGGGCAGGATGTGACGCGAGATCAGCATCGAGCGGGTTGCGCCGACGGAGCGGGCGGCCTCGACGAACTCCTTTTCCTTGACGCTCATGAAGCTTGCGCGAACGAGCCGCGCGGTCGGCATCCAGGCGAGGACTCCGATCACGATCACGATCAACAGGAAAACGCCGAAGTTGCTCGACCCAAACGTTCGCTCTCCGAAATCCTGCATCGATTCCTTGAAGAGGTAGGTGATCAACAGCAGCAGCGGGAGCTGGGGAAGGCTTACGAAAAGGTCAGTGATCCGCATCAGCAAGCTGTCAGCGAACCCACCGAAGAAGCCCGCGACGGCCCCTACCAATGTGCCCAGGGTGATCGCGATAAAGGCGGCGACAAGCCCGACGGCGATCGAGATCCGCCCGCCGTAGAGTATCCGGGCGAGCATGTCCTGCCCGATCGAGTCGGTGCCGAAGGGGTGTGAGAAGCTGGGGCCTTCGCCGGTGGTATAGGCGAACGGGGCGTTAACCTCCTCACCGTATACGAGTGGGCCGACAAAGGTGACGATGGTAAACAGGACGAAGATGACCAGCCCGGCCATTGCCAGCTTGTGATGCCGGAACTGCCGCCAGGCGTTGTTCCAGAGTGAGCGCTGCTCGCGAACGCGGGAGTCGAGCGCAGCGCCACGTTTCGGTGCGTTCGCCTGCGGGGCATCGGCCAGGGTTGCCGCCCGGCGCTTGCGGGCCGATCCCAGTGCACCCATCGCGTTTCTCGCCATCTATGTTGCCTCCGGGTATGTGTCACGGGCGTTTGCAATGGGCCGGATCGCCATCGTGGGTGTCACCAACAGGGTCGGACGGATGGTCCAGATTTGGCTGGCGGACATCATGGACCTGCAGCAGCCCTCCGCGAGCCGGATACCGCCGTCACGATGTCGCGAGCGCGACCGAAGCGCCAGCTCATCGGTAGGTAATCCGAGGATCGAGCACGGCATAGAGAATATCGGCAATGACGTTGAAGAGGACGACGAGGATCGACACGCCGAAGGTAATCGCCATTACGACGGGGACATCCTTGGAGTTGATGCCGTCGATCAGGGCGCGACCGATTCCCGGAATCCGGAAGATTTGCTCAGTGATGACCGCGCCGCCGACGACCGAAGGAATCTGCAGGGCGATGATCGTGACAACCGGGATCATCGCGTTGCGCATGGCATGGGCAATGATCACGACATTCTCGCGCAGTCCCTTGGCGCGGGCGGTTCGGACGAAGTCCTGGTTGATCGTTTCCAGCATCGAGGCCCGGACGAAGCGGGTGAGCTGGGCGGCGTTGAACAAGGCGAGCACGGTCACCGGCATGATGGCCTGTTTCAGGTTGGGCCAGATCCCGGTCGCGGTACTGTCATAGACGAAATCTAGCCAGCCGAGCTGGACGCTGAAGAGCAGGATCAGGAGCAGCCCTGAGAAAAAGGTCGGGATGCTGAATCCGAAAAAGGCGAACGTCGTCGCGATCTGGTCGAACAGGGAATATTGCTTGAGTGCGGAGATCACCCCGACCGGGATCGCGATCAAAACCCCGATCAGGAACGCCGAGCCGACGATGCCGAGGGTGACCGGGAGACGTCCAAGGACGTATTCCTTGACGGGCGTGCGGGAGGTCGGCGAGACGCCCCAGTCGAAGTCGATGAAATAGGACTTCGCCCACTTGAAGTATTGGACATGCAGCGGATCATTCAGGCCCCAGCTCTCCCGGATCCGCTCCCGGACCTCCGGTGATACGTTCGGGTTCGTCGCGAGCCCGCCGAGGGGATCGCCCGGCGCGAGGTAGAGAATGGAGTAGACGATCATGCTGATCGCGATCAGGGTCAGGATCGAGACGAAAAGACGACGGATCAGGTATTGGCCCACGACAGGCTCCTTCCGTTCGATACTGCGAGATGACGACTCCGTCGCTTCCGGAAACGCCTGAACAGACGATCGACTATCGTGGCCGCAACCGCGTGAGCGATGCCGGGAATGCAGATGGTCGAAGCAGGGCATGTTGCCCGATCCAACGGTGGAAATCGCCGAAATCGTACGTTCCCGCCTATGTGAAGTCAAGGAACGCGGACGGGCATTTGCGGTGGTCCGGCGCGCGGGCTCACACGCTTTGGGCGTTTTGCCCATATGTCGTCCGGTCCGCTCGGGCGGCAGGTGGTTGCACAGATGGTCCGCGTTGATCCAGGAGCGACGCGAACGAGGAATCTCCGATGCCCGATCGCCCCACAACGTTCTCTGGTATGGCCAGCCGGAAGCTCCGGGACGCGAGAGCGATCCTGGCCGGGCTGAGCGGCGGGCTCGTGGTTTCCTGCCAGGCGCGACCCGGCAATCCGCTGGAGGGAGCCGAGATAATGTCGCTCATGGCGCGGGCGGCCGAGATGGGCGGGGCGCGCGGCCTGCGCGTCAATGGCGTGCGCGACATCGCGGCGGTCCAGCGAGCGAGCACCCTGCCGATCATCGGCATCAACCGGATGGAGCACCGCGACAGCCGGGTCACGATCACTCCGACCGTCGCCAGTGCGATGGCTCTCGTGGAAACGGGAATCAGGATCGTGGCGCTGGATGCGACGCGACGTCCGCGTCCCGGCGGCGAGCGCCTGGTGGACATCGTCGCGGCGATCCACGCGAACGCGGCGCTGGCGCTCGGTGACCTGGCGACGATCGATGATCTCGCGCCGGCGGTACGCGCGGGAGTCGACGCGGTCGGAACGACGCTGAGCGGCTACACCGCCACCAGCCCGGCGCAAGCAGGCCCCGATTTTTCGCTGCTGGCGGAGATGGTGAAGCGATCGGCCGTGCCGGTATTTGCGGAAGGGCGATTCTGGACTCCGGGGGAGGTCACGCGAGCACTCGAGAGCGGGGCAGCCTTCGTGGTGGTTGGCACCGCGATCACCAATCCGATGGCGATCACCTCGCGGTTCGTTGCCGCAATGACGCCGGCCGTTCCCGACGAACGGTGACCCGATCAGGGCGACCCTCTTGCGTGCTACACTGCGCTGTCGCGCGTCAGGTCGGCGCGAAGGTTGTGATGCGCTCG
>CADCWJ010000629.1 GCA_902806365.1 uncultured Thermomicrobiales bacterium | reverse complement strand
GTAGGTGACCTGCCGCGCGCTGTCATTATGGTACATGAGCCTCCCGTCGGGGCTGAAAGCCGGACCGTTGGTCACCTTGTAGCCGTCGTCGACCCGTAGCCAGCTTCCATCCGGATCGAGCCGGTAGAGCGCGCCGGAAGCTGCCGCCTCGTCGTTGTCCATCGTGCCTGCCCAGAAGCGTCCCGCGCGATCGAGCTTGCCGTCGTTGAATCGGTTGGTGATCCGGTCCGGTTCCGGATTGACCAGGGGCACGAACCGGTCGGCCTCCAGATCGACACGGGAGAATCCGTCCTCCGTCCCGCCGATGAACCCCTCGCTCTCCCGCGGCGCCAGCGAGCAGACGCGGTACGGCGTCTCCCACTTCCTGAGCGCGCCGGCTTCGGGCGTGTGCCGGAACACCTTGTAGCCCTTGATGTCTACCCAGTAGAGCGCCTGCTCCCGTTCGACCCAGACCGGACCTTCTCCGAGCACCGCGTGAACGTCTGCAACCAGGGTTGCTGTCTTGCTTGTCGCCATGTCAGCGCCGATAGCGGCCCGCGCCGAGCTTGCAAGGCGGTCGGGAGCGCGGGGCAGTTTTCCGCGTTGATTGACGGGACGAGAGGAGCGGAATGAACTGGGCTGAGGGCTTTATCGCCGTCGACTGGGGCACGACAAACCGGCGCGGCTACCTGGTCGAGGCCGACGGCCGGATGACGGACGAGTTCGAGGACGATCGCGGCATCCTGGCGGTCGAGGCTGGCGCATTTTCGCAAGCGCTGGCTCAAATCACGGAACGGCTCGGTGATCGGCCGTTGCTGCTGGCTGGAATGATCGGCTCCAACCGCGGCTGGATCGAGGCGCCCTACGCGCCCTGCCCCGCCGGCCTGCCCGAGCTTGCCGCCGGGCTGAAGTGGGTGGAGCCCGGCCGCGTCGCGATCGTGCCCGGCGTCTCCTACCTAGCCGGGGAGAAAGCGGACGTGATGCGCGGCGAGGAGGTGCAGATCTTGGGCGCGTTCGGCGACGGGATGGTGCCCTCCGACGCGCTGATTTGCCATCCGGGCACGCACAATAAATGGGTCAGGCTGGACGATGGGCGGATCGGCGCGTTTCGGACGGTGATGACGGGCGAACTGTTCAGCCTGCTG
>CADCWJ010000628.1 GCA_902806365.1 uncultured Thermomicrobiales bacterium | reverse complement strand
GGCCCGCCGACAAGCGTCAGGTTGGGATCGTCGCGCAATGTCGGGATATCGAGGAGGGGCGCGTCCACGACGACATCGACCGCTCCGGTCACCAGCTCGGTCGCGCGCGGAACCGTCTCCGAACTGGTGGTAACGACGACCCCGGCAAGGTAGGGACGCCCGACCTGATGGTACGCGGGATGACGATCGAGCATGATCCGGCCGTCCTCGATGCCCGAAACGGCAAATGGCCCCGATCCCGGGGGCAACCGCTCCGGCGTATCGCCCCAGTCCCGATCCACCCACCGTTTGGGAACGACTGGGGTGCGGGCGGAGGCAAGCAGGGCCAGGATCGCAACATCCGGCTGGATGAGTGAAAGGCGAACCGTGCCGCCTTCGATCTCGTCGATCCCGGCGACCCGGCCCCAGTGCCCGGTGGCCACGGCGGCCCCCTCGGACGACAGCGCACGGCAGCGCTCGAGGCTCGCCGCGACATCGCCGGCCGTGAGGAGGGTGCCGTCGGCGAAGAGCACGTCGGGCCGAACCCGCAGATCGAGCTGGAGGCCATCGGCGGAGATGTTCCAGTCGATCACCACGCCGCTCCGGATGCTTCCGGTGGAGTCGATCCGCAGGGGAGTCTCATGGATCAGCGTGCTGAGCCAGCCCGTCTCTATCGCCGGATCGCGCATTGGGTCGAACCCAGGCATCCGTGCAAGCGAGACGACCGGCACTCCGTACGGAGTCGCCGGATGGGGCGTCGATTCCCGGCCACCGGCGATCCGTGCCAACCCGGCCGCTCCGGCAATGCCGACCGCCCCGGAGAGCATGCCACGCCGGCTGATCCGGTTCCGGAATGACATCTCATCCCGCTTCTTCGACGTGCGATCGCTCATCGGTTGCCGGAGAGCACGTCCTCGACCGCGATCAGCAGTTCGTCGGCCTGCGCTTGCCCCCAGATCATCGGCGGCAGGAAACGGATCACCAGGTTCCCCGCCGGCAGCGCAAGGACACCTCGCTCCTGCAGGCCGCGAAGCACCGGGGTCGCCTTCTGCTTGAGCTCGATTCCAATCATCAATCCCTTGCCGCGAACCGCCCGTATCGCGGGACTGTTCAACGCCTCGATCCGCTCCATGATCTGCGTCCCGAGCGCGGCTGCGTTGTCATGGAGGCGATCGTCGCGGAAGATCCGGAGCGTCTCCAGGGCGGCCCGGGTCGCGAGCGGGTTGCCACCGAAGGTCGAGCCGTGGGCTCCGGCCGGGACCGATCCACTGATCTCCTCCGTGACCAGCGTGAGCCCGATCGGGAAGCCATTGGCGAGCGCCTTGGCGGTGAGGATGATGTCGGGCACGATTCCCGCTGCGACCGATGCGAACGGTGCGCCGGTCCGGAACCCAGACTGGATCTCGTCGACGATCAGGAGCACACCCCGCCGCCGCGTCACTTCGCGCACCGCCACCAGGTATCCGTCGTCGGCAACATGGATGCCGCCCTCTCCCTGGACCGGCTCCAGGATCACCGCGGCCGTCTCGTCGTCGATCGCCGCGGCCACTACCTCGGGATCGTTGAAGCCGACATGGATCGAAGGGATCGGCAACGGCTCGAACGGGTCGCGGTACTTCTTGTCGGCGGTGGCGGACAACGCACCGAGCGAGCGCCCGTGATAGCCCCGCCGGGCCGCCACGATCTTCTTTCGCCCGGTCGCGACCTGAGCAAACTTGAGCGCTGCCTCGACCGCCTCCGCGCCCGAGTTGCTGAGGAACGAACGCGACAACCCCTCCGGAGCGATCCGGCTGAGCTCATCGAGGAGGGCGGCGCGGACATCGTTGCCGAAGCTCTGGTGGCCCGTGGTCAACAACCCGAGCTGATCGACGATCGCCGCGGTAAAGCGCGGGTGCGCATGCCCCAGCGGCGCGACGCCATAATTGCTCATTGCATCGAGGTAGCGGCGGCCATCCGCATCGAAGAGATACGAGCCCTCTCCCCGGACGAGCGCGATATCGCGCTTGGCGTAGAGCGGGATCTGCTTCCCGCGCTCAAGCTCGAGAATGTGCTCCGTCGTCCAGGTCGAAACGTCAGCTGTCTGCAGATCGGTCATGGTACTCCCGTTTCATTCTGGTCTCGGAGAAACGCGACGTCGGCGGCCTCGGAGGGCGAGACCCGCTTCGTCCTGTCGCCATCGATCCGCTCGATTACCTGATGGATGCCGCCCAGGTGCTCGATCCGATGGACCACCGTCGCCATTTCCGGCCACCCGGCGTGAAGATAGCCCCACGGACCTCGGCGCAGGAAAACAGCGTGCATCCCGATCGCCTGGGCGGGAAGCACATCGTTGTCGAGGCGATCCCCGACGTAGACGATCTGAGGAGGAGACAGCTCCAGCTCCGAGGCGATTCGCTCGAAAAAGGCGGGGTCCGGCTTGGAGACCCCCCAGATCGCCGACGACGCGATCAGATCGAACGGCAAACCCAGGGCCGCGGTCTGTTCCGCCGCACCCTCGGGCTGGTTGCCGGAGACGCCCAGCCGGTACCCGGCGGCGCGGAGTTGACGCAGCACCGGAACGACATCCGGGTACAGATCCCGCTCCTCGATCCGGTAGCCGATCACGTTGGGATCGACTGATTCGATCTGCATCAGCCCAAAGATGCTGCGGTGGTTTTCGCGGCGCTCAATCAGGCCGCCAAGAACCCCCGCGAGCGTGAACTCCGGCACCCCCGTGTAGCGGGCGACCATCGCCCAGTGGCGTGTCTCGTCGACGAGGGTCTCCCCAAGATCGAAGACGACCGCCTGTACCTGCGCGGTCACGCGCTGACTCGATCCGATGATCTGCTGACGATGGTGCCCTGACCGGCGAGCGCGCTGGTGATCGGCGCGGGGATGCGGGCGTCGGCGAAGATCACCTGCCCGACGCCGCGCTCGACCGCCGAGATTGCCGCCTCGACCTTGACGATCATCCGGCCGGTGGCGGCGGCCAGTGCCGATTCGGGATGCGCGGCGTCGATCGAACGGATCAATGAAGACTCGTCGAAGCGGTCGGCGAGCAGGCCGGGCGTGTCGGAAAAGAACAGGAGACCCTCGGCGCCGAGCGCCTCGGCCAGCCCCAGCGCCAGCTTGTCGCCATCGACGTTGATCGGGATGCCCCCGTCGGCGAGCGCGGGTGGTGTCAGCAACGGGACGAACCCGGCATCGAGCAGCGTCGTGACCAGGGTAGTGTCGATGCGCTCGATCGTACCGGCATGGTCGTCGCGAAAGACGCGGGTCTTGCCGTCCTCCGTGCCCCGGATCACCGGCTTGCGGCGGCCGGTGGCGATCCCGCCGTCGATCCCGCTGAGGCCGACGGCGTTGACGCCGGCGTCGCGGAATGCCGCTACGAGGCGCTTGTTGACCTTGCCGCAATAGGCCATCAGCATCGCGTCCATCGTTGGAGCATCGACGTAGCGGGAGACGCGGCCGCTGCCGGAGGTGACGATCCGGGGGGGCATGCCGAGAGCTTCGGAAAGGGCACTGAACTCGGCGTTGCCGCCGTGGACGATCACCACCGGACGGCCGAGAGCGGCGACATCCGTCGCGAATGCCGCGAACGCCTCCGACCCGATTGCCGCCCCACCACCGATCTTGACTACGAGCATGTGATCCCGCCTGAACTGTCCTGATTCGCGTCGATTCCAGCCATTGATTCTACCCCAGCCCGCCGAACGGTTCGGTGACTGGGAGGGCTCTCCACCGAACCATCCCACCGCACCGTCACCGCATCTGCCGGAGAGGGCAAGGACAGGATCATGGCCCGGGCTGGTTCCGCTCCTGCCGGATCGGCGACGCGGCTGCTGGGGTCCCTCGCTTCGCTTCGGAATGACATGCGGTGGTTTCCGAAGGCGTGGGGCCCGCATCCAATGGCCCATGGGTCAGATGGGGTGCAATCCGGGGAAGTCGATCGCGGTCGTCTCCTCGAAGCCCATCCGGATATTGAAGGACTGGACCGCCTGCCCCGATGCGCCCTTCATCAGGTTGTCGATCGCCGCGATGACGACGACCCGGTTCGAGTGTGGATCGCGCTCGAACCCCACATCGCCGTAATTGGAGCCGCTCAGGATCTTCGGCTCCGGATAGCGGTGCACACCCGCGTTCTCCTTGACGAGGCGCATGAACGGCTCGTCCTTGTAGGCGGTGCGGTAGATCTTCCAGAGATCCTTGTCCTCCAGCGGCTCCCTGGTGAAGACGTGGCTCGTCGCGACGATCCCGCGCACCGCGTCCGTCGACGTCGCCGAGAAGGCGATCCGGGGCGTCATGTCACCACAGGAAAGCTCCTGTACGATCTCGGCGGTGTGCCGGTGCCCGGTCGGCTTGAACGAGCGGACGACCCCGGCCCGTTCCGGATGGTGCGTGGCGAGCCCCGGCGATCCTCCCGAACCGGACGAACCCGTCTTGGCCTCGATCACGACCGGGATCGCGGGATCGACGACACCGGCGCGGAACAACGGGTAGAGCCCGATGATCGCGGTGGTCGACATGCAGCCAGGGCTGGCGATCCAGTCCGCCGTCCGGATCTCCTCTCGGTGCAGCTCTGGCATGCCATAGACGAACCTGCCGAGCGCGTCGAGGTCTGTGTGCTCGTGGCTGTACCAGGTGGGATAGTCGCCGGGATTGTTGAGCCGGAAGTCGGCACTGAGGTCGATGATGACCGGGGCCAGGTCCCGCACTTCGGGGAGCTTCTGCATCGAAACGCGGTGCGGGAGGGCAAGAAAGAGCACGTCGCATCGTTCGAGCTGATCGCTCCGGACGAACTTCATGTCGGTCCGCTTGCGGAG
>CADCWJ010000627.1 GCA_902806365.1 uncultured Thermomicrobiales bacterium | reverse complement strand
TTGTCGGCGATCCGGTCGAGGATCTGGCGAACCTCGCAATCCTCGCGGGCATCCCACTGAAAGACGTCGTAATCCCGGTCGACGCGGGTGTCGGTGGCGGTAACCACGCAGTGCGTCGGTTCCTTTAGAGTGCCTTCTTCCATCGCACCGTATCGTAGTCCATGATGGATGCGGTAACAAGAGGGAACCGACCGCACGAGGAGTAACCGCCGTCGTCCCTGGTCGCTCCCCGATCGTCTTCTGCAGAGGAACCATGTCATGCCCGCCTTGCAAGGCCAGCCGATCGAGTTCGACAGCACGCGGATGAGCGCCCGCACCTGGGGTGTGTTGCTCGTGCTGTGCACCACGATCTTTCTTGAAGGGCTCGATGTCTCGATGATGGGCGTCGCCCTGCCTTCGATCCAGTCCGACCTTGGAATGACCACCAATTCGCTGCAATGGGTCGTGAGCGCCTATGTCCTCGGCTACGCCGGCTTCACGCTGCTGGGCGGGCGGGCGGCGGACATCCTTGGCCGGCGCCGGATGTTCCTGACCTGGCTGACGGTGTTCCTCCTCTTTTCCGGGCTCGGCGGATTCGCGACCGAGGGCTGGATCCTGATCGTGGCCCGCTTCGTGACCGGCGTCAGCGCCGGGTTCCTGACCCCAGCCGGGCTCTCGATCATCACGACGACATTTCCCGAGGGGCAAGCGCGGAACAAGGCGCTGATGGTCTATGCGGGTGCCGCCGCCGCCGGGTTCTCGCTCGGGCTCGTCGTCGGGGGGGTGTTGACGGAGATCGACTGGCGGTGGGTCTTCTTCGCGCCGGTCCTGATCGCAACCGCGATCCTGGTCGCCGCGATCCGCCTGATCCCGGACGCTGGACCGGCGGAGCGGTCGGCCGGGACGTTCGATCTCGCCGGGGCGAGCACGGTCACGGGCGCGATGCTGCTGGCCGTATTCACGGTCGTCAAGGCACCCGATGTCGCGGCGATCCAGACCGTCGCGACCGTACTCGCCAGCGCCGGACTCTTCGCGATCTTCGTCGCGATCGAGCGGCGGACGCCCGAGCCGCTGGTGCGCCTCGGGATTCTCCGGTCGGGCACGCTGGCCCGGATCAACCTCAGCGCAATGCTCTTCGTCGGCTCATTCTCCGGGTTTCAGTTCATCGCCGTGCTCTACCTGCAGCAGTTGCGTGGGTGGACGGCGCTGGAGACAGGGCTCGCGCTCCTTGTGGCCGGGATCGATGCCGTGCTGGCGCCGACACTGACACCGCGGCTGGTCAACCGCTTCGGCGTCTTCCCGGTGATCCTGGCGGGCGCGCTGATCGGCATGCTCGGCTACGGGCTGTTCCTGCCGATCGGCCTTGACTCGCCCTACGCGACAGCGATATTCCCGACGATGCTCCTGACCGGGATCGCCTTCGCCCTGGCCTACGGACCGCTCACGATCGCCGCAACCGCCGGGATCGCGCCGGGCGAGCAGGGACTGGCCAGCGGCCTGCTCAACACGTCGATCCAGTTCGGCACCGCGCTCGGGATCGCCGTGATGACCGCCGTCGCGGTGGCCGTCGCCGGCGGGAGCGACTCACGCCAGGAGCTGCTTGACGGCTATCGCGCGGCGCTGCTGGTGCCGGTGATCGCGACGACCCTTGCCGCGGCGATCACCGCCGCCGGTCTGTTCAATTCCCGGCCGGAGGTAATGCCGGCGACGGCGGCCGACTGACGGCCCGGCGAGCCGGGCTCCCTCCCGGCAGGTGACGAGGGCAGGGCCAGGGCGAGTGGCCTATCAGGCGGTGAGCATGTGCGCCAGAGCTTGCCCCCTCCGTCATGCCGTCCCTTGTGTCGCGACGAAGATCGCTTCATCCCCTTGAAAGCCTTGCCCATGCTAGTGAAATAAATCACAAATGGTGATATGATCGATGGCAGATGCAGACACCCCGGTCTGCATCCTCATCGCATCGGTCCCCGGCGCCTGCCGAACCACGACCGATCGGACAAACGAAAGGCACGGATGGTGGAGACGATGACGTCACCAATCCCAGGGCCCCAGGTTCCTCCCCCGGAACCACAGCTACCCGATTCACGACCCCACGTCGTGATCCTCGGCGGCGGATTCGGCGGGCTGAACGCCGCCAAAGCCCTGCGCCGCGCGCCGGTCCGCGTCACGCTGATCGACAAGCGCAACTTCCACCTCTTCCAGCCGCTCCTCTACCAGGTCGCCACCGCATCGCTCTCGCCATCGGAGATCGCCTACCCGATCCGGTCGATCCTGCACAAGCAGGCAAACACGACCGTGCTCCTCGGCGAGGCGACGCGCGTCGATCTTGAGCGCCAGGAGGTTGTCCTCACCGACGACCGGATTGTGTTCGACTACCTGATCGTCGCAACCGGCACCCAGAGCACCTACTTCGGGCACGACGACTGGGAACGCCTGGCGCCCGGGCTGAAGTCGATGGAGGAGGCTCTCACGATCCGGCACAAGATTCTGAAGGCGTTCGAGCGTGCCGAGCGGGAGCCGGATCCTGAACGCCGCCGCGCGTTGCTGACCTTCGTGATCGTCGGTGGGGGCGCAACCGGCGTCGAGCTGGCCGGTGCGCTGGCGGAGATCTCGCGGCAGACGTTGCGCGAGGATTTTCGGAACTTCGACCCGGCCGATGCCCGGATCATCCTCGTCGAGGGTGGACCAACCCTGCTCGGCAGCTTTCCCGAGCGTCTCACCGGCGCCGCCCGCCGCTCGCTGGAGCGCCTCGGTGTCGAGGTCCGCACGGGTACTCGCGTTACCGGGATCGAGCCTGGCAGGGTCCACCTTCCGGATGAGCGGATCGACGCCGAAACGGTGCTCTGGGCGGCCGGCGTGACCGGTCAGGAGATCGCGAAGACGCTCGGCCAGACGCTGGTGCACGGTGGGCGGGTCCCGGTCACGGAGACCCTCGCCCTGCCCGGGCACCCGAACGTCTACGTCGTCGGCGATCTGGCGATGTCAAGGGACAAGCGGGGCAACGAACTCCCGGGCGTTGCCCAGGTCGCGATGCAGGGCGGGCGATGCGCCGCGAAAAACATCGTGCGCACGCTGGACGGCAAGCCCGCGCGGCCCTTCCATTACTTCGACAAGGGCAACATCGCGACGATCGGCTGGAACCGGGCGGTGGCCCAGATCGGGCCGTTCCAGATCTCGGGATTTCCGGCCTGGGCGATCTGGGCAGTGGTCCACATCCTGTTCCTGATCGGCTACCGGAGCCGGCTCACGGTCGCCCTGCAGTGGGTGTGGGCCTACGTCTCGCGCGGGCGCGGCGCCCGGTTGATCACCGGCACGCCCGGGCACGACGTCGTTCCCGCCCGGACGCAGCAGAGCGACACCATCGCCGCCCACTGAGCCGACGCTGACTCAGTCATGAATCGCCTCAACCTCGAGCCTCGCCACGCGACATCGACGCAGGGTGGGGCTTGAGGCCCGCATTGGGCAGCGCGGATTCTCGTCATCCCGGCAAACGACCCATCACCTTGGTCGTAACATCTCACAACTTTCCGAACGCTTCTCTTGTCATCCCGAGGGAGCGAAGCGACGAGGGATCTCCCGGCGCGACAGCGACGGAATCCCCTTCGGACGACCCGGTGTCTCAGACGGCGGCGAAGCCGCCATGCGCTTCGCGCGACGCAGCTGCCGAGATTCTTCGCTTCGCTCTGAATGACAATGAAGCGGGACAGACAGGCGAGAAGCGTCGCATCAGGGGCCAATGTGTCGCTCACGCCCCCGGCGGGCGGGCGACGATCAGGCGGAAGATGCCGAAGAAGCGCGTCTCCTCATGCTCGACCCGGAACCCGAGATCCCGCACCAGCCTGTCGGTGCGGCGATCGAGGTGGCAGCCCAACATCCGCATCTGCAGTGGCGTCAGCGCCCGCTGCGACAGCGCAAGCAGCGGGTTCCGGGCCCGGACGTGCTCCAGGAGCACGATCCGCCCGCCCGGTTTGACGACGCGCGCCATCTCGCGCAGAGCCCGCGCCGGGTCGGGCACGGTGCAGAGCGTCAGGCTCGTCGTCACCGTGTCGAAGGTGGCGTCGGCGAACGCCAGGGCTTCGGCGTTCATCCGGACCAGCAACACCGGCAGATCGCACGATCGCGCAGCCTTCCGTGCCTCGCGCAGCATGCCCAGGGACATGTCCGTGCCGGTCAACGAGGTGATGCCGGACGCCTTCAGATCGAGAATTGGGAGCGTCGCGCCGGTGCCGGTCCCGATCTCCAACACATCGCCGGTGAGATACCTCGCCAGCGACGCCCGCATCGCCTGCCCCATCAGGCGTCGCTCGACGAGTCCCTGGCGTTCGTCCCACGTCGGCGCGATGTCGTCGTAGATGGCGGCGACCCGCGTCAGCTCGTTGTGGTGATTATGGTCCTGCCCGGTTCCCGTCACCGTCAGCCTCGCCTGCGCTGCTCGTTCCGCCATTGCCTGGGGTAGTCTATCGTGACGAAAAGGGACATACCGGCACGATGAATTGGCGGTCGATGATTCTGGAGTTTGACGATGGCCCGGGCACGAGCGACCGGAACGCCCCCCAAGACCGGCCGGAAGCCGTCGGTCCATGCCGAGGCCAGCGGCCAGATCGCCGCGCTGACAGCACTTGACGGTGACCCCGCTGCCCAGCGTGCGGAGGCGATCCGGCTGGTCGAGACGTCCCGCCACCCCGGGATCGTGCGCGCCGCGCTGCTCGTGCTCCAGCACGCGGAAGACCCCGCGCTACGCCCGCTGATGCACGCAACCTACGACCGGTACGACGGCGCCCCGGAGCGGAACGATTCCGGCGGGATCGTCCGCGCCGCAATCGTTCGCACGCTGCAGCCGATCGTTCACCCGGATGACGAGCCCCTCCTGCACCGTGCGCTGCGGTCGTACCAGATGCTCGGGCTCTACGAGCTCTGCGCCGAGCTCCGGACCGCCGGCCTGCTGGCGCTCAACGACCTCGATCCCGACGTGGCCGCCCTCTACGCGGCGCGGTTCCTGACCGATCCGCGCAACTCGAACGCGGGCGAGCCGGCGCTGAGCGCGATCCGCCTGCTCGCCGCCCAGCAGAACCTGGGTCCGGTGCTCTCGGTCGCATCGTGGGACACGGTCGCCTCGTTCAGCGGCGGCAACGGCGAGATCATCGGCGAGGCGCTGCGGAACCTGACCGGGCTGCCGGTCTCGATGGTGCCACTGCTGATCGAGCGGCACCGCCACAGCGAGGACGAGCAGGTGCTGCTGGGCTTGTACGACCTCTTGCTGGCGCACCCGGCCCGGGCGACCTGGCACGACGAGATCGCCGACTTCCTGCGGACGACCCCGTTGCTCGATCTCTACGGGCTGGTCGCGACGCAGATCGTGGTCACCCGCGACGAGGCGCTGATCGGAGCGCTCCGCGACCTCGCGGCGACCGAGCGCGAGCCGCGGCGCGCCGAACTCCTGGCTCACGCGCTCGAGCACGCCTGAGCCCGCGAGGTGACGGCGGACGGCCGTACCCATTGCCAAACCGAACACGGCCCGTACAATCCACGCACAGTGTTCCGGTAAGGCTTTGCAAAGGGGGAAAGCGATGCTGTTCTATTGCGAGTTCACGTGGTATCCCGGCACCACCCGGGAAGAGGTCGCGCAGCGGCTCATCGAGCAGCACGATGCCGGGGCGAACAATCCGGAGCGGATCAGGGGCTGGTACAACCTGGCCGGTGGCGGCGCCGGGTTCCTGATCGTGGAGTATGACGACATCGGCGAGCTGACCGCCTTCCTGCAGCCCTACATGGAGCTGATGAGCTTCGATGTCCGCGCGATCAACCAGCTCGATTATGACGAGCGGATCAGCGCATTGCGCGCCGTAGTGTCCGGCTAAAGCTCAGCCCCCGTCGTGCGCACCCTGTCGCCTCCTTCTCCGGAGAGCGAATGTGCGTGTGTCCAAGACTGGTGGCGACGGC
>CADCWJ010000626.1 GCA_902806365.1 uncultured Thermomicrobiales bacterium | reverse complement strand
CTGGCAACGCGACCGCGACACGAAGCGTACGACCCCGAGCCCAAGGCAGGCGCCAAGGGCATCGATCGCGAGGTCGAACCCCGACGCATCACGCCCGGGGACGAACGATTGATGCCACTCGTCGCTCAGACCGTAGAACACCGCGCCCATCAGCGCCAGCACAAACCGGCGCGGGACGGAAAGCGCCATCGGCGCGATCGCCCACCAGAGCAGGATCGCGAGGATGGCGTACGCGGTGAGGTGACCGCCAATCGCGATCAACCCCGACGCCAGCCCGAACGGTTCCGGAATCGTGCGGCGGCTCGATAGGGCAAAGATCAGCCCCATCCAGGCAAGCGTCGCAAGGACTGCCAGGGTCGCCATGCCCCTCGTCATCGGGCGGTCTCGTCGTCGCTCAATGGGCGACCAACGCACTGCATCCCGGACATCATCCGCCCCGTTACCGCCGAAGCGTGCCATCCCCACATCTCGAAGACTCACCGGCATCATGCAACATGAATCTCAGCAATCGAACCCACCTGAATTGGCGGGTAGAGAGAACTTACTTTTTGTAAGCCATCTGTTAGAATCTGCAGCCAGGGAACCAATGGGTTCCGCATCGCCAGACCATCAGGAAAGGATGACATTCATGGATACCACACGCGAACTGGACCCAACCGAAGCGACGGCTGACGTGGACGATTCGGAAACGGGATCGATCCCCGGCGACATGGCTGACTTCAACGCCAAGGTGATCGCCGAGTCCAGCGAGAACGGCGGCAAGGTCGGGGGCATGTTCGAGGGGGCGCCGATGGTCATCCTCCACACGACCGGCGCAAAGAGCGGCAAGGAGCACGTCAGCCCGCTCGTCTACTTCCCGTTCGAGGGGCAGCGCTACATCATGGCCTCGAAGGGTGGGGCGCCAACGCACCCGGCCTGGTACCACAACCTCGTCGCCAACCCCGAGGTCACGATCGAGATCGGCGACAAGACGGAGACGGCCATCGCCCGGGTGCTCGACCCGGACGAGCGCGCCCCGGTCTGGAGCGCGGTGGTCGCGGCGATGCCGAACTTCGGCGAGTACGAGCGCTCGACGACGCGGACCATTCCGGTTATCGCGCTCGATCCGCCGACGGGGTAAAATCACCCCCGCCGAGCATCGTCGGTGTCGCCCCGCGATGGAGACCGGCCATCCATGTCGAAGTGGGATGAGACCAACGCGAAAGTGATCGCCGAGTTCCGCGCCAACCATGGCCGGGTCGGCGGGCACTATGACGGCTGGCCGATGCTGATCCTGCATACGACGGGGGCGAAGAGCGGGCGGGCGCATGTAACCCCACTCGTCTACCTGCCGGACGACGAACGAACTCGTGGAAGCGCCCGCGGGGGCATGGTCATCATCGCCTCGGCCGGCGCCCAGCCGATGCACCCCGCCTGGTATCACAATCTTGTCGCCAACCCCGAGGTCAAGGAGGAGGTTGGCGATGAGACGATCGCCGCCACCGCCCGCGTCGCGACCGGCGCGGAGCGGAACGAGCTCTACGCCCGTCAGGTGGAGCGCTTTCCCTTTTTCGCCGACTACGAGAAAAAGGCGGCGAGGACGATCCCGGTCGTCGTGCTCGAACCGGCGGAAGAGAGGAAGGAGCGTGCCGCCAGTTCCGTGTCCGCCATTCGAGCGGACG
>CADCWJ010000625.1 GCA_902806365.1 uncultured Thermomicrobiales bacterium | reverse complement strand
TGTTTGTCGGTCGTGAGCGTCAACTTGGACTCGTCTAGGACCAACTCGGTGCCGCTATCCTTGAGGTCGTAACGGGTCTGGACATCCCGCTCCGTCTGGTCGATGGCGTTCTTCAACTCTTGGCGGTCGAAACTGGACACGATATCGAACGATGCGACCGATGCCATGATGCTCCTTCCCTCCGCGTAGATAACGTCCCATTGTACCCCGAACCAACGGTAATGGGCCGGGGCGGCCCAAACCGTGGTCCAGCCAGGATGTGGGAAGCGACCGGTAACACACCTCTCTTATCGCCAACGGTGCAAGGCGTCGCCACCGATCTTCGAATTGCACACAGCACACGTCCCGGGGATCTGGAGACATGGTCGAACGTGCGGCGCCTGAACCGCGAGCCGCGAGTGCCGTCCCCTCCCCTGCACGGGAAAGGGCGCCACGGCGAGTCGTCTGGACCTTCCTGCGGATCCCCCTGCTGTATAAAGTTCTGATCGCCAACGTCGCGATCGTCGTGCTCGGTGCCGTGGTCGGGACGTGGCTGACGGCCACCACGGTTAGGGCCTCACCGGACGACTTCGGGTTGCTCACGATCGGGGGATTCGTCGTTCTAGGCGTCGTCCTCAGCCTCGTCGTGAACTATGTCGTGCTGCGGGCGGCCTTCCAACCCCTCCACGAACTCGAGGACGTCGCGGCCTCGATTCGCCAGAACGACTACAGCCGGCGGGCCGAACCCGGCATCTTCGGTGATCCCCGACTCTCCTCCTTAGTTTCCACGTTCAACGCGACCCTCGACGCCCTGGTCCGGGACCGGTCCGAGTTGCGCCACCTGGCATCCCAGGTGATCCGTGCTCAGGAGCAGGAACGGCAGCGCGTGGCCCGGGAACTCCACGACGACACCGCCCAGGTGTTGTTCGCCCAATTGCTGCAACTTGCCGCGCTCAAGCGGTCACCAGTGGAGGACGTGGCCCGGACCGCGACGGACTTCGAAGAGATGACGGTCGAAGCCCTAGAGAGCGTCCGCCGGTTGGCGCTGGAGTTGCGTCCACCCGCCCTCGACGACCTTGGCCTCTTTGCCGCTCTGGAGGGTCTGGCGCAACGGTTCGGGGACCAACTTGGCATCCCCGTGGAGGTCCATGTCAGGGGTCCCCGGACCCGGCTGTCGGCGGAGGTCGAACTCGTCCTCTACCGGATCGCCCAGGAGGCGATGACGAACGTCGCAAAGCACGCCCGGGCCACACGGGCGGTGATCGACATCGACCGGGCCGCCGACGGATTGTCCTTGTCGGTGAGAGATGATGGGCGGGGCTTCAACGAGAGCGAGCCATCGAAGCCGGGGGCACCTGGACTCGGGTTGGGCATCTTCGGCATGAACGAGCGCGCGGCGCTGGTCGGCGGGACGCTCCACATCTGGCACAGGTCCGGCGGTGGTACCGAGGTCTTCGTCTTTATCCCGATCGACGCCGTCAACACCATCGGAGGCACACCGCAATGATCGCATTCACCGCCGCGTCCGGGACATCCTCGGAAACGGGCATGATCAGCGTCGTTCTGGCCGATGATCATGCGATCGTCCGCGCCGGCCTTCGAGCCCTACTCGAGTCGCAGCCCGACATGCGAGTCGTCGCCGAGGCCGGTGACGGGCCATCGGCGGTGGAGGTGACGCGGCGCCACGTCCCGACCGTCGTCATCGCGGACCTCTCGATGCCCGGTGGCGGACTCGAGACGATCGCCGAGATCACGAAGCTGGGCCTATCTACGCGTGTCTTGGTCTTGACGGTCCACGCGGAGGAGCGCTATCTGCTTCCGGTCCTAGAGGCGGGCGGTTCCGGCTACGTCCGGAAATCCAGCGCCCACACCGACCTGCTCGACGCGATCCGGACCGTCTCCCGGGGAGAGGTCTTTCTCGATCCGGCAGCGACCAAGACCCTGTTGAGGGGCTATCTCGGCCGCGTCCACTCCGGTGACGAGACCGATCTCCGAGAAGTCCTCTCGGAGCGCGAGCGCGAGGTCGTCAAGCTGACCGCCGAGGGCCATACCGCTCAGCAGAGCGGCGATATCCTGTGTTTGTCCCCAAAAACCGTGGAGACGTACCGCCACCGCGCGATGCAGAAGCTTGGCTTGACCACCCGGGCCCAACTCGTGCGATATGCCCTGCGGTCTGGCCTCCTTGGCACGGACGATTCATGACGCACATCGGCACATCGAAACGCGGCGTCATTGACGCCGGGCCAAGACCCTCGTGGATATCCGCTCGCGTCAGGACATTCCCCACACAGATGTCAGGAATACACCGGCAGTCCCGGCACCGATTCACGAACCTGTCCCGTCTTCGCCTGTGCCAACGGTCACCTATCATCATACCGGTACAGATGGCGAGGACGATCCCGATCGCTTCGGTCGGGGGCCCTCTCGCGGGAGAACAAACGACATGGACGCATCACGGCGACCGACAACGGTGATGGACGCCATCGACCGGCCGGCGACTCCGACGGTTGGAGCGGTCCATCCCAAGTGGTTCACGATCGACGAGACTCTGGACGCCTTGGCGGAGGAGCCTGAGGACCCGACGCGGTTCGAGGCCTTCATGCAGTTGATCAAGACTGCCGGGGCGCTCGACCGCGCCGCCACCCACGTCCTGGCCGACTTGAACCTCACCGCCGGGGCATTCGCCGCACTGCTCGAACTCCAGGTGGCCGACGAGACGGGGTTGGCTCCGTCCCAACTGGCGCGACGGCTCGCGGTGGCCCGACGCACGGCGACCCTCTATGTGGACATCCTGGCCCGGAACGGATGGGCAGAGCGGTGCGCTCACCCCGATGACAAGCGCATGGTGCTTGCCCACCTGACCGACGAGGGCCGACGCCTGCTCGACGATGTTGCCAATGGCTACAAGCAGCGGCTCGCCGCCCTGTTGAGCGACATGAGTCCGATCCAGGCCGAACGGCTCCGCCAGCTCCTGGCGGGGATCGACACGACCGGCGCTCGGGCGGTCGAGGATGAGGTCATCGACGGGTTCGCCGTCTCGCTCTGAGAACACGGCGAACCAGCGACTCAGACGTCTGGACAAGAAACGACGATGGGCGGCCTGTGGGCCGCCCATCGTCGTTTCTTGTCTACCGGAAGTCGGATCTGGTCACGACGTCCCGTTCGTCGCGGCGGGCACCTGGCGACAGACGATCGTCGAGAGCGGTCCCAGCGTGATGGTTCTTCCTCCCCGGTACGTCTTCCCGACCGGGATGTCGGTCACGGTGGTGTTGACCAGAGCCTCCCAATCCATGCCCCCCTGTGCCACCGAACGGGGCAGCTTGAACTTCACCGGCCGCTCGTCCCCGTTCATCATGATCAGTAGCGTGTCGCCCGTGACCCTGTTGCCGTACTCGTCGTTCTCGTCGATCGCGTCTCCGGCGAGCCGGAGTCCGAGGACCCGCAGACTAGCGTCGGCCCATTCCGCCTCGGTCATCTCCATCCCGTTCGAGCGGAACCAGGTGAGATCCTTGATGTCGGATCCCTGGATCTTGCGCCCTTGGAAGAACCGTCGGCGACGGAGGACAGGCTGGGTCAATCGCAGTTCAATCAGGGCACGAGTAAATTCGAGCAGTTTTTGGTCCCGGTCGCTGATGTCCCAGTCGTACCAACTGATCGGCGAGTCTTGGCAATAGGCATTGTTGTTACCGTCCTGCGTGCGACCGATCTCGTCTCCGCCGCAAATCATCGGGACGCCCTGGGACAGCAGCAAGGTCGTCAACAGGTTGCGCCGCTGCTGGTCCCGGACATCCAATATGGCTTGATCGTCGGTCGGACCCTCGACACCGTAGTTCCGGGAAAGATTGTCATCGGAACCGTCCCGGCTGTGCTCACCGTTCGCTTCATTGTGCTTGTGTTCGTAGCTCACCAGATCGTTGAGCGTGAAGCCGTCGTGGGCGGTGACGAAGTTGATGCTGGCGTAGGGCTTACGGCCGTCGTCCTGGTACAGGTCGCTGCTGCCGCACAGGCGGGTGGCCATCTCGGCGGTGGTGCCGCCCC
>CADCWJ010000624.1 GCA_902806365.1 uncultured Thermomicrobiales bacterium | reverse complement strand
GCGGGGTCACCGGACCCGGGTCCCGGAGGAAGGCGGCGATCTCATCGATCGGGCGCGGCTCGACCGGGCAGGCATCGTCTCCGGCGGGTACCGGTCGCTGGAACTCGTCTTCAGGATCCGCGGTCGGTAAGGCTGCCAGTTCGGTTGCCGCGGTGGCCGGCGCCGCCGGTCCGGTCTGCCCCGCGATCCCGGCGAGACCTTCGGCAGAGGCTGTCGGCGTGACGCCCGGAGTTCCGGGATCGACGATGGTCGAGAACGCGGCGCCGATCGCGACCAGGACGGCGATCACAAGGGCGAACGTCGTCACGGGTTGCAGGTCCGGGACGAACCGGAGCGGTCCCGCCGATGCTTTCCGGCCACGCGCCGGTCGTTGGTCATCGATCGCGACCCACGGTTGCGTCAGCGCTGCGAGCCGTCGCATCGTTGACGGGTGTGCGGTCGGGGTGTTGGCCGGGCTTGAGGCGTGTGCATGTTGCGCCATCAGGTCCTCCCATATCTGCTGCTTCCTGGCCTGATCGATCGGGGTGGCCGACCGGAGGCCACTCGCCGTCATCCGGTTCCCGTGCCGTCGCTGGATCCGTCTCGCGGTGTCGGTGAGTCGCGTAAGGGATGGATCGGCCGCGTCGCTGGTTTCGACGACGGGCGTGCCGAGGACGAACGCATCGAGCGCTGCTGCGAATCGTTCCGCGGGATCGTCCGAGAGCGGTCCGGGCGGTGGAAGATCGGAACGGTGATGTTTGGCACGGTCGCTGTGGTATGGGGTATCAGGCATCGTTCGGCTCCGTGGTTGGGTGGCTGGAGTCAGGCATGGTGGAGGGCGATGGCGCGGGTGCCAGCCCGGTGAGGGCGACATCGGGTCGGAGCAGGTCCCGGAGGCGGGCATAGGCTCGGAACTGGGCGGACTTGACAGCCGGAAGCCCCATCCCAAGCACGGCGGCGATCTCCGGGCCAGTCAAGCCCGTACGGCGCAGCTCGACGACCTGCCGCTGGCCCCCGGTCAGGGTTGCCATCGCCCGAGCCAGCTCCCGGCGGTCCTCGCTGGTGGTGGCATGGTCCTCCGGCGAGGGGGATGCATCCCGCAACGGCCGGTCGTCACCGATCTGGTCGAGCGAGGTGTGATCGCGGCGGGTGCGGTGGGCATCGATGACGAGGTTGTGCGCGATCGAGAAGAGCCAGGAGCGGAAGGTGCCCTCCCGGGCCTGGACCTGGTGGCGGGGAAGCGCGGCAAGCGCCCGGGCGAAGATCTGGCTGGTCAGGTCGGCCGCCACGTCGTGGTCGCTCGTCCGGCGGTAGCAGTAACCGAAGATGGCGTCGACGTAGCGTTCGTAAAGAGGCGCGAAGGTGCGAGGGTCGTGCTGGGCACGGGCGATCTCGTCGAGCTCGGCGCCGGACACATCCGCCCGTTCCGGCCGCGCATGTTCCGTCCGGGTGGCATGACGCGACGATGCCCGGATGGTTGCGGCATCGAGCCCAACGTCCTGTCCCACCTCGCCTCCTCGTCACCCAGATACGCCGTCACCGGGCACACAGAGGTCTGCCCATAACCACCTGGTCGACATGAAAGGGCCGCATCCGCTCAGTTCCCGCGAATCTGCCTATAGGTCGACCTCTACGATCGCAGGTGTCCGGTATCCAATGTAGAGGTCAACGACGGATTGGCGAAAAGGATTCGGGTAGGGACAGTCCCCACATTACCGATGGGTTGCGGCGCTTGTGCGTCCGCCGACGTGTGGTTGTAGGGACAGATCCTGTATCGCGCCTGCAGCTTGTCCTATGCGGCAAAGCCGCATCCACGTCTGGGCCGGCGCAACCCGGCAGCCGCATCGGGCAGCCGCATCGGACACGAAACGAAGGATCCCCCGGTTTGGCGGAACTGGTCTCTCCAGCGCGGGTGATGGAGCAGTTTCGCTGGACAGGACCGACAACGATGGGCCGCATTCGCTCGATCCCTTCGGAATCACCTATTGGGTCGGTCCCTACGTTGCGAAGGCCGGGGGTTGATGAGGCTTCCTGGCTGGTTACCCATAAGGCGACCATGCAGCGTCGCCGCTACCGGGAGGAGCGGATCGCGCATGAAGAGACCAGCCATTCGACCGCTCTCCAATGCAGGTACCCGATGCGGCTTGCAGGTCAGGCTCCGGGTCGCCCTTACCGGACGGGCAACCGAGGACGTGATCCCAGGGGAGGGTTCCCGGCGTACATAGAGGTAGTCACCGGGTATTGCTCCCGATACGGACGGCGGAACTCCGCCATTCATATGTCATCATGGAGTTCACGCGTAGACCGACCCACGTTGCGGCACTCATCACGGACTGGAGCCACGCGTCGCCATGACACACATCGCGGATCGCCCTCACTCGCTGGGATCCTCTCCCCCGCTGACGGCGACATCACCAGGATTGGGACCGCACGAGCTGGCTCGGCGGGATGGGCGTCGCGGAATGGTCGCGGGCGCGCTCGCGGCGATGGCGATGCTCGTCGTGATGGTCGTGATGCGGGCGGTCACCGGGATCGTGTCGCTGATCGATTCGCTGGCGGATGCGCTGTTGCTGGTGCTGCCGATGGGCATCTTCTCGTTGATGCTGGGCGTCTTCGGCAGCCAGGCGAAGACGCTGCTGCTCATCGGGCTGATCGCCCTGCTGATTCTCGGCGGCGCATTCGTCGGGCGGGCGTACGCCCGACGAACGGCCGGGGCCCGCCGCGTAATGTGGGTACGCGCGG
>CADCWJ010000623.1 GCA_902806365.1 uncultured Thermomicrobiales bacterium | reverse complement strand
TCAGCCGAGACAAGAGTAGGCAAGAGCACTTCCCCAGTCATGGATTCTCCTGCTATAAGCCGAGTATTTTGTGATGAGGTTTGTTCTGCCAGGCCCCGCTGAAGCCATGCGTTGCGCTAGTGTTGGCCTAGTTGCTCCCCTAGTCGACGACCGTGCCGCTGGTCAGGTCGAAGACGGTTCCGGTCGTCGCACCGGCCAGATCCGAGGCCAAGAACGCCGCCGCGTTGCCCACGTCGGCCAGCGTCGTCACCCGCCCCAGCAGGGAACGGGCCTTGATCTGTGCCTCGATCTCGGCTGGCGGGGCGGACCAGCCCTCGGTCGAGACGCCCCCCCAGCTCTCCGGTATCCCTTCCGGTCGCAGGCACACGGCACGGATCCCTCGCGGGCCAAGCTCGGCCGCCAGCATCTTGGTGAAGGCCTCGATGGCGGCGCCCGCGACCCCGAAGCCACCAACGTGGACCCCGGGCACGAACGCACGGATAGACGAAGAGGAGAGCGTCAGGATCACGCCGGATCCCTGCCCGATCATGTGGCGCGCTGCCGCCCTCGCTGTCAGGAAATGCGTAGACATCCCAGTAGCGATCGGGCTCATAAAATCCTCGCGCGTCATCTCCGCCAGCGGTATCAGCTGGACGTCCCGGATCGAGATGGCGTTGAAGGAGACGTCGATGCTTCCGGCGCTTGCGGCCACGGAATCCGCGTGTTCATCGATCGCCCCCTCGTCGAGGGCGTCGACTCGCGCGGCCTCTGCCGCTCCTCCTGCGGAGCGGATCTGCTCGGCCACCCCGTCGAGGCTCTCCGGGGTTCGCCCGGCGAGGAACACTTTAGCGCCCTCGCGGGCGAAGGCTCGGGCCACCGCGCCGCCGATCGAGCCTCCCCCGCCGTAGACCACGGCATTCCTGCCTTCAAGCAGCATCATATCCTCCCGTTCGTCTGGTTTATCAGAAGGTTCCCGAGAACCTGGACCTATCTCAGCGGTCCGGGCGTATGCTCCGTCATCAGGCAGCACTTATCCGCCTTCTTCAATCGCTCACGCCTCCGTCGCTAGTGCCGGGGTCGCGTCGTCGACGGTCGGCGTTTACCTGGCTACCAATTTAGTAGCTGCCATTTCCTCCACCTTTTGTCGGGGTCGTAATACTTCTTCGCGTCATCCCGTTGGGGGATGGGTCGGTCTCGGTCCGCCCGAGGTATGCCGCAAGATGGCCGGGACGACGAGGTCCCAGACCGCCCGGGGCAACTCGTAGCCCGTCCTTTCCAGCGTGAGCAGCCGGGCGCCGGGAATCTCGTCTGCCAGCGCGAGCGCGTTGCCGTGAGGAAAGAAGGGATCCTCGGCGCCGTGAATCACGAGCGTCGGAGCGCCTATCTCTCCGAGTCGTTCCCGCCAGCGATCGCCGTGATCAATGACGGCGAAGCTGCTCGCGAGTTGATTCGAGCGATGGATTGAGCGGTGATTGGCGGTGCCCGGCATAGCGTCGGCGGTGCGATCGAAGACCCGACCCACAGCGTCTCGCACGGCCGCTTCGTCGAAGGGACGTGAGCCCGCCATCTGACGTCCGGCCTCGATCATGTGGTCGATCACGGCCGTCCGGTCGGACCAGTCGGGCTCCGGCACTCCCATGAAATGGGCCATCAGCTCATCCGAATGTTCCGGAAGGTCGGGATCGTTGGGTCCGGGAGCCGTCGGACGTGTCGAGATCAGGGTGAGCGATGCTACCCGATCGGGGTGATCGAGCGCCACGAGCTGGCCGATCCAACCGCCCGGCCCAAAGCCTACTAGATGGGCGCTGCCCAGGCCGAAGACGTCGAGCAAGCCCACCACATCCGCGACCAGATCACGCAGGGTATAGGGCGAAGCATCCGGATCGTAGCCGACGGATCGGCCGGTATTGCGGAGGTCGTAGCGAATGACGAATCGGGAGCCGGCCGCGAGACGCTCGCAGAACTGGTCTTCCCACGAGAGCATCGAGTTGCCCACCAGGAGGATCGCCGGGTCGGCGGGATCACCGAAGGTCTCGGCGCACAGGTCGACCCCGTTGGCCCGGAAGATCCTGCCGCCTGGCGCGACGGGTCGAACCTCGATATCCGGTGTGGGCAATTGCTCTGGGACCCGGGTATCGTCGCTGTTTCTTAGCGGGGTGCTCATCTTTCTCCTCTCATTCGGTTCGTGATTTCGGGGCTGCCACACATCGGGGTGAGGGCGCTCGCCAGTCCACGAGCGTGCCGCAAGCCAGGTTGGCGGCGGGTGCCGTCACCGCGCCCGCCCGAGCCGAGGCCATGAAGCCGCCGCGTCACCCACGTCGGCCAGCGTCGGCACCCGTCGTAACAGGGAGTTGCCCTTCAG
>CADCWJ010000622.1 GCA_902806365.1 uncultured Thermomicrobiales bacterium | reverse complement strand
TCACCTCGACCTCCGCCAGCGCCGCGGCGTTCGAGGCCCCGACTACGCCTGGGCGAACTCGGCGCGACTCCAGCGCGCGCTCGCCGCGGCGGACATCGGCTACCGGCACGTGAAGGAGCTTGCGCCGACAACCGATCTGCGCCAGCTCCAGTACCGCGAGGACGATCGCCAGGGCGTGGGCAAGCGCAACCGTGCCGCGCTGGCGCGCGAGTACGCCGAGCGCTACACCCGTGAGATCCTCGACCCGTTTGACCTCGGCACCCTCGTGACGGGGTTTCCGGGCGGCTCGGTGACTGCCCTTTTCTGCGTGGAGCGGGATCCGGAGGCTTGCCACCGCTCGCTTGTGGCCGCGCGCCTGCACGCCGAGTACGGCCTGCCGGTCACGCACCTCCGCCCGGGCTAAGCCAGGTCCATCGCTGGCATCCGTAGGGCGGCAAGTGGCCCCCGACGCAGTCGGTTCATTGACACCGCGTACTCATCGCCGGCGGCCACAACCCGACTCGCTCAGGGGAACAGAACACGAGCAATCGTCCCCCCGCCTCAGCCTGGTCGCGTGGAACCTGTATTCCCCGCAACCGCATGGAACCCACTCATCACATCCCGTGATCCATGATGGGTTCTTTGCGGTGATGGGCCAATCGCCGCGCCACATCGGCGCGTTCTGGCCAACGATGTCCGTCGGTACCCTGAATGCCTCATTCTTCCCGGTGCCGGAGGGGGACCGCTCAGGTCAGCGCGTAGGTCTCGGCTTCGATGCGCTGGAGATAGCGCGCGATCTCGCCCGGCCCTGACTTCGGTGCGATCCGCTCGACGTCCGGGTTGTAGTTGGTATTCGTGTTGACGTCGTAGCAGACAATCCGACCGTCCGCCGCCTCGATCAGCTCGAACCCGGCGATCTCGAGGTGATGCGTGCGGGCGAAGCCGAGCAACTGGTCGACGATCGGGTGCTCGAACTCCTCGCGCAGCGCGAACAGGCTTTCCGCCGCCTTTGGGCGTCCCTGGTCGTCGACCTCGCAGGCGTCGGCCGGGCAGAGCTGGAACCCGCCCCGCGCCGTGTCCGCCGTGATCGCGTAGACGTAGGCATAGCCTACGGTCTCGACCCGCGTGATGAACGGGCTGCGCGGCTCCACGTATTCCTGGAGCAGCGTGATGCCATCGACCGGTACCTCGAACTCGTCGGAGTCGACGTAGGCCGCGAATTCGTCCAGTGCGTCGAAGCGGCGGACACCGAGCCCTTTGCCGCCCTGGTTGTGCTTGGTGATGAATGGGGTTGGGAACGCTCGCGCGGTGCTGAGCAGGTCCCCGTTGCCGACGACCGCGACGGTCCTGGGGACGTCGATCCCGAACGCCCGCAACGCCGTCAACTGCCGTACCTTGCTGACTTCCATCTCGACCACCGAGCGCCCGTTGACGACCCGGCGGCCGTGCGCTTCCAGCCAGTCGATGATGGCCCGGGTGTACTCCTTGGCGTGCCCGTGTCCCCGCGTGTGCGACGAGGCGCTGAGCCGGTTCCAGAAGACGCCCTCCGGTGGCGCGCCGTCCAGATCGATCGCCCCTTCGATCAGCAGCCATTCGGCGTATTCAAGCCCCGCGGTCTGGAACGCGGCGGCGAACGGCGGAAACCACTCGGGATTCTCGTGCAGCGCGTATACCGTCATCTGGTCCCCTCTTTCTGCGGCACGGAGCCGACAACCCGTGGATGATACCCTCCCGGGCGGCATGGTCGCCCTCGCCCGCGGAATGCGCCGGCGCCTCGTGGAGCCGTCTCGTGGCCCGGTGCCAATTCACGGCATGACGCGTGCATCGCCGTGAGGAAAGGTGCGTGATCCCTCGCCGCCATGGTGAGGATCAGTGAGGGGCCATTCCGTCGTGAATACATCGAACGCCGCCCGGGTAGCGGAGATATGGGGTGGCCTGCTGCTCGGGATCGGGCTGGGCGGCTTCTTCGACGGGATCGTGCTGCATCAGATCCTGCAATGGCATCATCTGCTGAGCAATCATGGCGACTATCCGGTCACGACCGTCGCCGGGCTCGAGGTCAACACGCTCTGGGACGGTCTCTTCCATGCCTTCACCTATGTCGCGGTAGTGGCTGGACTGGCGCTGTTGTGGCGCTCGTCGCGCCTGACCCATGTCCCCCCGTCGACCCGGCTGCTGATCGGCCTGCTGCTGATGGGATGGGGCGCCTTTAATCTCGTCGAGGGGACGATCAATCACCAGTTCCTGACCATTCATCATGTCAACGAGACGGCCCCACGCGACCAGTGGGTCTGGTGGGATCTCGGATTCCTGCTCTGGGGTGCCGTCATGCTGGTCGGCGGCTGGAGGCTCGCCAGGGCGGGCGAGCGGGAGCAGGACGCATCGATGACGCTCCCCGCACGATGACGTGGTGCGTGACCCGAGCCCGATTCCCCGGAACGGACGTCAGGCAGGGGAGGAAACCGGTTTGCCACTGATCGTGAACGCCGCCGCGACCCCGCTGGCGAGTGCCATCACCGCGCTGACGATCATCACGATGCGGAATCCCGACACGAACGACTCGTCGATGTCCCGCGCGATCGCCGCGCGCTCCTCGCTGCCCAAGTCCGCCGGCGGTTCGAGCGCGGCGAGTTGATCCCGGCCCGCGTCGATCTCCCGCTCCGCCGCCGCTGAAAGATCCCGCCGCTCCAGGTCGGCGTCGAGCGATCGGTCGAACGTCGCCGCCATCAGGATCCCGAACACCGCGATCGCGATGACCCCGGCCGCCCGCGAGACGGCATTGTTGACGCCGGAGGCCAGCCCCGCATGACTGCCCTCGACCGCGCCCATCACCGCCGTGGTCAGCGGCGCAACCGTGATCGTCAGCCCCAGGCCGAGCAGCACGACCGCCGGAAAGAACGTCGTCCAGTACGAGCCCCCCACGCCGGGCACCGCGAACAGCAGAAGCCCGGCCCCGGCGACGGTCGGCCCGATCGTCAGCGGCAAGCGCGCGCCGTAGCGCGCGGTCAGTCCGCCCGCCCAGCGCGAGAGCCCGAACATCAGGAGGATCATCGGCAGCATCGCCGCTCCGGCGGCGGTCGAGGAATACCCCTGCACCTGGATCAGGTTGAACGGGAAGAAGTAGAGCGCGCCGCCCAGCGCCGCGTAAAGGAACAGCGTCAGCAGGTTCGTGCCCGAGAAGGTGCGGGACCGGAACAGCGACAGCGGAACCATCGGGTTGGCGACGCGCCGCTCCACGATCAGGAACGCGATCGCCGCGACGGCGCTGACCGCCAGCAGCACCAGCACGAGCGGCGAGGAAAATCCGCTCTCCGCCGCCTCCGTCAGGCCATAGATCAACGTCCCCAGGAACACCGTGACGATGCCCGCCCCGGCCCAGTCCAGCCGAGCACCCGCCTCCTCGTCTCGACTCTCCGGGACGAAGCGCATCGTGACCAGCAGCACGATCACCGCCAGCGGCACGTTCATCAGGAAAACCGCACGCCACGAGATGGTTTCCACCATCCAGCCACCGAGCACCGGTCCGATTGCCGACGTGATCGCGGTGAACCCGGACCAGGTCCCGATTGCCCGGCCGCGCTCATTTTCAGGAAAGGTCGCCGAGATGATCGAGAGACTGCCCGGCACCAGTAGCGCCCCACCTACTCCCTGCAGGGCTCTCGCGACGATCAGCAACGCCAGGTTCGGCGCGACCCCGCACGCGACCGAGGCAATCGTGAACACCACGACCCCGATTGCGAAGACCTTCCGCCGCCCATAGCGATCGCCCAGCGATCCGCCGACGAGGATCAGGGCGGCGAGAAACAACGAATACGCCTGCACGACCCACTGCACACCCGTCGCCGACGCAGTGAAGTCCTGTTGCAGCGTGGGCAGCGCGACATTGACCACGGTGCCGTCGATGAAAGCCATGCTCGACCCGAGGATCGTCGCCAGCAAGACCATCCGGCCGACCGCCGGGCTGAACGCACCGGCCGTCGCCGCGCGGGCAGTGCCGTGGATCACCCCTTCGTCACAGGGGGACTTGACCGCGATCGACATCAGGACTCCTTCGCAACGCTCCACACCCTGCCGCCGCTCGAGGGGCGGCACTTCCCGTTGTATAGCACGAGCTTGCCCTCCCGATACTGGCCATCTGTCGAGTCCCGGTTGGGGAAACACTGTCCGCTCCCGTGTATCTTCCACGCCGCGAGATCAACGATCGCGACCCCGATCCGGTACCATGAACACTCACGTCACGAGCAACGGATGCGGGACGGAGAGACGATGGAATTCGGACTTTCGAGCTTCGGCGATCTCAACCCGGTGGCGGAACATGACCCGCCGATCGACCCGGCACAGCGGCTCCGGGACCTCCTTGAAGAGATCAGGGTCGCGGACGAGGCCGGCATCGACGTCTTCGGGCTCGGCGAGCACCACCGGCCGGATTACGCGATCTCGGCGCCGGAGATCGTGCTCGCCGCCGCCGCCTCGCGCACGGAGCGGATTCGCCTCTCCAGCGCGGTTACGGTCATCAGCTCGGCCGATCCGGTCCGCGTCTACCAGGATTTTGCGACGCTCGACCTCCTCTCCGGTGGACGCGCGGAAATCTGGGCCGGGTGCGGCTCATTCATCGAATCCTTCCCGCTCTTCGGGCAGGATCTGGACGACTACGACGATCTCTACGCCGAGAAGCTGGACTTGCTGCTGGCGATCCGCGAGCGCGAGATCGTGACCTGGAGCGGCCTGCATCGACCGCCGATCGATGGGCGCGGCGTCTACCCACGTGCGCTCCAGAACCCGCTGCCAGTCTGGCTGGCGTCGGGCGGGACGCCGGCCTCGGCCCAGCGCGGCGGTGCGCTGGGGCTGCCGATGGTGCTGGCGATCATCGGCGGGCACTGGCGCCGGTTCCGCTCGATCGTGGACATCCACCGCCACGCCGCGAAGACGCATGGGCACGCCCCGGAGGCGACGCCGGTGGCGATCAACTCGCTGGGCTTCGTCGCGAGGGATTCTCAGACGGCGTTGGACACCTACTTTCCGGCGTACACCGCCGCGATCCGCCTGGTCGCCCGGGAGCGTGGCTGGGGCACGATGACGCGCGACGCCTACGATGCGCAGGTGACGCCCGAAGGGGCACTCTACGTCGGCAGTCCCCGGCAACTGGTCGAGAAGATCCTGCACAGCCACGAGGTGTTCGGGCACGATCGGTTCATCCTCCAGCTCGGCACGGGAACGATCCCGCACCGGGAGATGCTGGCGGCGATCGAGCTTTACGGTACGGAGGTCATCCCGGCCGTCCGGTCCGCCCTGGCGACGAACGCCCCGGTGCCCGACTCCGAGGCGATCGCCCTCTGAACCTCAGGCACGAATCGGGCATCGCGGGGCACGATCCTGTACGCGGCATCGGCGGGTTGACCGCAACTCGTGGGGGATGATCGTGTAAGCGGCGGCGGTACCGTCCCTGTGCAGCAACGCTGCACGGTGATCCCCGCATTGCGGGTGAACGTCTTTGGGACCATGGGTCACTGACTGCCCGTGTTTCATGGGCGTGAACCCCGCCTTGGATCAAAGCGGCACGGCGCGAACCTGTACAAACATGCAACGGCGTTGCATAGGGACAGTCGCAGACGCGATACCGATGCCGCCTACGCGATCGTCCCCACACTTGGCGGCCACGTCGCCGATGGGGCCGCCTTCACACGGTCTCCAGCGGCACATCGAGCAATCGCGCGACTAGGCGAATATCGTCCAGGCGGTGACCCAGGCCCAGCGCAACGTGATGCGTCGGGCCGAGCGCGCACCAGGCGTCCATGAAGTCCGGTAGGTCCTTCTCGAACCGCAGGCGATGGTTGGAGTTGCCGATCCGGAGCACGGGACCGGGCAGGCTCTCGCCCTCAGCGGCGATCAGCTTCAGCCGTCCATCGGTACCCTGGGTCAGGCCCAGGATGGTGACTGGCCCGGATTTCGCCCGCATCTCCACCGAGAGCCCGCCGCCTGCCTTGCCATGGAAGACCTTGAGTTCCTTCAACGCCGGTTTGCCGTCGCTGATCGCGACGTGAGCCGGTCCGTCGTGCCCCATCAGGAAGAACCGCTCCCGGAAATCCATCGCGCAGAACTCGGAGAACGAGCCACCCGCTCCCAGCTCGTGCATGATCTTCATCGCGATCGCCGTCTTCAGGTCGCCCTCCCCCGCCGCCGGGATGCCCCGCGCCGTGAGCAGGGTGTTGCCCAGGATCATCGCCGAGGCGATGCGCTCGATGCGGTCACCCCCGGTTCCCCGGTAGTAGTACGCGAGACCACCGAGGTCGAAATCGCTCGCCAGGCGATCGAGCCCGACCGCCACACGCGCCCCCCAGTTCATTGCCTCATGGGATATGTCGTGATCGAGCGCGAACGTCGTCTCCGCCCGCTCCACGACCGCCGCGATCTCCCCTTCCCCCGCCGCCTCCACCCGGTCTTTCAAATCGTCAATCTCGAGAATTTCGACATGGGTGCCGAGCTGGGTATGGACCATCCCCACGTCCGTCGACATGTCGATCATGCCCGGATAGGTGTGCCCGAGCATCCCAAACCGGGAGCTCCGGATCGTCCGCGCAATCGCGGCCGCGCGGCACCAGCGCTCGATCTCTCCCCAGGCCCGCTCGTCATCGTAAAGCGTTCCTGTGATCACCTGGCAGGCGATCCCGGCCCGAGCCAGGACCCCCGCCATCTCGGGAACCGGGCAGACCCCGCAGTTGGCGAGCCAGGTCGTGGTGTCGGTCGTCTCGTAATCGAGCGCGGCGAGCGGCTGGAGGTTGAGGACCAGAACCGGGCAGCCGACACGCTGGACGATCGGGAGCACCTGCGTGCTCGTCGCGTAGGTTCCGGCGTAGATGACGACAAGGTCCAGCCCTTCGCGAGAGAACCGGTCTCCCGCTTCGCGGCCAGCCGGCGCAGTGTCGACCAGCCCGGCGGCGACCACCTCGGCCCACCGCCCGATCCGCTCGACGACATGGCCAAGGTGCCGTTCGATCTCATCCCTCAGGCCGGGGAACTGCGGCCAGTAGGCGGCCAGCCCGATCCCGGCGACACCAACCCGAGCGGCGACCGCCGTCCGCCCCACCGCCGACTCCAGTGCTCCAACCATGCCCGGCTCCTGTCTCCTGGTACTGCGCTTCAGGACGGCATCATACCCGCCCTCATGCCGCGAGGTACCGCCAGGGCCGGGGGCACCGCCGCATTGCTTCTCTGCTAGGCTGGGGTCAATGCCGTCGCGACAGATGCCCTGGAGAAGGAGAAGATCGTCCCAATGACCAGCCGCGAGTCGGGGGCCGCACAACGGTGGCAACCCGGGGGGGACCAACGCGCCCAGATGACGCCGGACGAGGCGCTGGCGCTGCTCATGGAGGGGAACCGCCGCTACCGAGATGAAACTTTCGCGCCGCGTGACTACTCGGCGGCGGGGATCGCCAGGGATGGGGAGCACGCGCCGATAGCGGCGATCCTCGGCTGCGGTGACGCCCGAGTCGGCGCCGAACTGATCTTCGACCGGGGTCCGGGCGATCTGTTCATGGTCCGCGTGGCCGGGAATTTCCTGAGCGATTACGGGCTGGCGAGCATGGAGTACTGCGTCGCCTTCCTCAACGTGCCGCTCCTGATGGTGCTTGGCCATACCCACTGCGGCGCGGTCACCAGCGCGGTCCGGGTCGTCCAGGAAAAGATCGACCTGCCGGGGCGATTGTTCGTCCTGATCGATGCGATCGAGCCGTCGGTGCTCCACGCGCAAATGACCGAACCCGACGATCTGCTCCGGGCCGCGACCGAGGAGAACGTTCGCCGCCAGGTCCGCCGGCTGCGCACGATCTCCCCGGTGATCAACGAGGCGCGCGAGGCCGGCCGGGTCGCGATCGTCGGCGCGATCTACGACCTGGAGACGGGGAGCGTCAGCCTGCTGGATTGAGAATGATGGGGCGGTGTATTTCCGGACGATCTTCCAAGCCAGTTGCATGAGCACAGGACGCGCGCTCGAGTGAGCGCGTTCTTCCGCTGGATCAACGCGATCTGTGGAGTCGCTCGTCGCTCTCCCATGGTTCAGGGTGCCAACGGCAGGGGAGGGCACCGATCCCGCCAGTGCCGGGCCATGCGCGTTCGACGGCGACGGAGTGACCGGCACCGCAACCCCGGTGACCTCCTGTCCCTGAGCGTTCCTTCCGCGATGTCGTGAACACGCGGAGGGGCGGTCGAACGACCGCCCCTCCGCCGCGGGAGAGTGTGATTGTTACCGGTGGACCGAGGCGGGCACCGGCTCCGGCAGGCCGGGTGCCTCGATCCGCTTCCGGTTGCGCTCGCCGGTGGGCGGCTTTCGCTCTGGATCCTTGCCCGAGCCCGGATCGTCGATCTCGCCGGTCGGCGGGGTGGTCGCGGTCTTGGGCCCGCGTCGCTTCCCGGCCTTCATTAGCGCGATCTCGAGCACCTCATCGAGGCTGCTGACCTGGATCAGCTCCAGCCCTTCCTTCACGACCTCCGGCAACTCGTCGAGGTCCTTGGCATTGCGCTTCGGAAGAATGAACGTCGTGATTCCGCCCCGGTGCGCCGCCAGCGTCTTCTCGCGCAGACCACCGATCGGCAGCACCTTCCCGCGAAGGGTGATCTCGCCGGTCATCGCCACATCGCGGCGGACCTTGCGCCCGGTCATCGCCGAGATCAGCGCGGTCGCCATCGTGATTCCGGCGGACGGTCCGTCCTTGGGAATCGCCCCGGCGGGCACGTGGACGTGGATGTTGTGGTTGTCGAAGAACTTTTCTTCAAGCTCGAGCTCGGCGGCACGCGATCGCGCGTAGGAGAGCGCCGCGCGGGCCGACTCCTGCATCACGTCACCGAGCTTGCCGGTCAGCGTCAGCTCGCCCTTGCCCTCCATCACCGTCACTTCGATCGAGAGCAGATCGCCCCCGACGCTCGTCACGGCAGCGCCCGTGGCGACCCCGATCTCGTCTTGTTCCTCGGCGAGCCCGAACTCGTAGCGCGGGACACCGAGGTGCCGGACCACATCGCCGGCATCGACCGTCAACGACTCGGGCGGCTCGGCGCTGGCAAACTGGCGCGCGATCTTGCGGCAAAGCGAGCCGATCTCGCGCTCAAGGTTGCGGACCCCGGATTCCTCGGTGTATTCGCGGATCACGCGCCTGACCGCGGGGTCGGTAATCGTCAACTGCTCTGGCATCAGGCCGTGGGACTCAAGGGTCTTCGGGATCAGGAAGTTCCGGGCGATCTCCAGCTTCTCGACCTCGGTGTAGCCCGAGACCTCGATGACCTCCATCCGGTCCCGCAGTGCGGGGGGAATCGGATCGAGCAGGTTCGCGGTGGTGATGAAAATCACCTTTGAGAGATCGAATGGCACTTCCAGGTAGTGATCGGAAAAGGTTCCGTTCTGCTCCGGGTCGAGCACTTCGAGCAGCGCTGACGATGGATCGCCCCGGAAGGTGTCCGATCCCAATTTGTCGACCTCGTCCAGAACGAGGACCGGGTTGCGGCTCTTCGCGTCCCGCAGCGCCTTGATCACGCGGCCCGGCATCGCGCCGACGTAGGTGCGGCGGTGCCCCCGGATCTCGGCTTCATCACGCACGCCGCCGAGCGACATCCGGACGTATTGCCGTCCGATCGCGCGGGCGATCGATTTGCCGAGGCTCGTCTTGCCGACGCCCGGCGGGCCGACGAAACAGAGGATCGGCTCACGGTTCAACTCCGCGCCCTCGCCCAACTCCCCGGCACGATCCCGCTTCAGCTTCCGCACCGCCAGGTACTCCAGGATGCGGTCCTTGACGCGCTCCAGCCCATAGTGGTCCGCGTCGAGGATGCGGCGCGTCTCGGGCACGTCGATCCCGCTCTCGGTGCTGACGTTCCAGGGCAACGCCGTGAGGGTGTCGAGGTAGGTCTTGATCACGCCGTACTCGGCCGCGGCC
>CADCWJ010000621.1 GCA_902806365.1 uncultured Thermomicrobiales bacterium | reverse complement strand
TGAGCACGACGGTCAGCACCAGACCGGCCGCCAGCACGACCAGCGCCACCTCCAGGTTGAAGACGACGAGCGCGAGAAACGGAGCGATCACCACGGCAAGCGTGAAGAACAACGCCTTGTAGGCGTCCCGCTTCTCGTGCCGCATCGCCTGCATCCGGTCGGCATCTTCGCGCGCTTCACGATCGCGCCATGACTCTGTCATCAAACCATCCCGGGAGGTACTGAGCGGCAGGCGTTCGACGTCCAGCGAAAATGTACCGCGAATGGAGCGACCGTGACGGACAGGATGGCGGCGGAGCGAGATGGGACGGGCACCGGATCGGACATCCGGGAATGGAACGCGGCCAGCTACCATCGGGTAGCCAACCCGCATGTTGACTGGGGACGGGCGGTGCTCGACCGGCTCCCGCTCCGGGGTGACGAGACGGTGCTGGACGCTGGCTGCGGCACCGGGCGGCTGACGGAGCTGGTGCTGGAGCAGCTGCCGCGCGGAAAGGTGATTGCGCTCGATCAGTCGGCAAACATGCTGGATCAGGCCCGTGCGTCGCTGGAGCCGCGTTTCGGCGATCGCGTTGTCTACCTGCACCGCGATCTGCTGGCGCTCGATCGGGAACCCAAACTCGATCGGGCCGTCGATGTCGTCTTCAGCACTGCGACCTTCCACTGGGTGCGGGATCACGCGGCTCTCTTCCGGGCGCTGCTCCGGGTGTTGAAACCGGGCGGACGGCTGGTCGCCCAATGCGGCGGCGGGCCGAACATCGCCGCTATCGTGGAGCGGGCGACGGCGATCCTGCGAAGCGACCGCTACGCGCCGTTCGTCGGCGACTGGCCGGGCCCGTGGGAGTTTGCCGACCCGGCGACCACCGCTGATCGGCTCCGGGCCGCCGGGTTCGTCGACGTCGAGACCGGGCTCGTTCACGCTCCGGTCACGATGCCGGACGCGGGGGCCTACCGCGAATTCCTGACGACGGTGGTGCTCGGCACGCATCTGGAACGGATTCACGACGAAACGCTCCGGCGGGAGTTCATCGCGTCGCTGGTGGATGCGGGCACCGGTGATACGCCGCCATTCGTGCTCGACTACTGGCGGCTCAATCTCCAGGCCCGGCGACCCACCGCGGCGATCCCCGCAGCCCGGCACGGGAAATAGGTGATGGCGGAGCGACTCATCGAAATCGACAACACCTTGCTCTGGCTCGCGGAGACCGGCTCGGGCGATCCGGTCATGCTCTGTAACGGCGGCCCTGGCTGCTGCGATTACCTTGAGCCGGTGGCGTCGATGATCGATGACCGCGCCCTGGTCTATCGATTGGAGCAGCGGGGCTGCGGCCGCTCCTCGGCGGACGGTCCATTCGATCTGGCGACCACCCTGCGCGACCTCGACGAGCTCCGTACGGCGCTCGGTCACGAACGGTGGATCATCGGCGGGCACTCCTGGGGCGCCACGCTGGCACTCATCTACGCGATGACGTATCCCGAACGGGCGCAGGCGGCGATCATGATCGCGGGCCGCGGGTTCCAGAATGACCGCTCGTGGCACGACGCCTACGATGCCGGCAGGGACGCGGGCCTGGATCAGGTGCCGCCGCTGGCCTACCCCTACAACCAGGAGGTCAACCGCGTGTTGAATGCGGATGCGAAGGCATACATCCGGCGGCCCACGCTGTGGCGGGAGCTTGCCGGCCTTGAGGTTCCAGCGTTGATCGTCGATGGCGACGCCGATATCCGGCCGTCCTGGCCGAACGAGCAGATCGCCGAAACCCTGCCCCGCGGGACCTATGTGCGCATCGAGAGCACGGGTCATTGCCCCTGGTTCACCCACGCCAGCGAGCTGCGTGGCCATCTGCGAGGATTCCTGGACACGTTGCTCGACCACAACCACGATCGCGTTTGGAGGTAGTCCTGCATGTCGAACGACCCCATCAGGGACCAGTTGCTGGCCGCGCTCGACGGTGGCCACGCCTACATGACGTTCGAGGACGCCGTCGCCGGCTTCCCCGCCACCCAGTTCAACACCAAGCCGGCCAACGTCACCTAC
>CADCWJ010000620.1 GCA_902806365.1 uncultured Thermomicrobiales bacterium | reverse complement strand
GCCTTCTCCCGTGCAACTGATCATGTACCCCTCGCGGCAATCATGGCAGACTCCGCAACCGGCGATGTGGTACAGGATCACCCGATCCCCGATCCCGAAGCGGCGGCAACCGGGCCCGACCTCGACGATCTCGCCGCCCGGCTCGTGGCCGGCGATCACACCCTGATAGGCCTCGGCGCCTTCGCCCAGGTGCTCCCGGTAGATCGCCCGGATGTCGCTGCCACAGATTGAGGATGCCCGCGTCCGGACCAGGACTTGCCCTGCTCCCGGCACCGGCACCGGTACGTCCTCGATCATCACCTCCCGGTTACCCGGCAGCCGCACACCCCGCATCATGGTCGTCATCGAATCTTCCATCCTTGCACTGTCAACCCGTTTGCCTGAACGCGCGTTCGACCCCAGAATACTGGCAGGACAGCAAGACCGCCCCTCACCAAGGCACCGCAAGGGCAAGCGATCGTCACACGTGACAGATCGCGATCGAGGACACATACCGGGGAGCAGCCATGACGCAGGATACCTGGACCGCCGTCGACACCTACTTCGCCGAAAAGCTCTTCCCGGACGACCCCGTTCAGGATGTGACGCTCAGAGCGAGCGAAGATGCCCGCCTGGCGCCGATCAACGTCACGGCCGCTCAGGGCAAGTTCCTGATGCTGCTCGCCAGGGCGATGCGCGCACGCCGCGTGCTGGAGATCGGCACGCTTGGGGGTTACAGCACGATCTGGTTGGCGCGCGGCCTGCCCGCCGATGGGAAGATCATTACGATGGAGATCGACCCGGAGACGGCGCAAGTCGCTCGCGCGAACATCGAGCGGGCCGGGTTCGAGGGCATGGTCGATGTCCGGATCGGCCGCGCCGTCGACTCCCTGCGGACGTTGACCGACGAGGCGCCAGATCCCTTTGACCTGATCTTCGTCGACGCCGACAAGCCGAGCAACGTCGATTACGTCACCTGGGCGCTCCGGCTCTCGCGACCCGGCACGGTGATCATCATCGACAACGTCGTGCGCAATGGAGCCGTCACCGATCCGTCGAGCACCGATGCCAGTGTCCATGGCGTGCGCAACGTCATGGACCTTCTCGAACGCGAGCCCCGCCTCACCGTGACCGCGTTGCAGACTGTCGGCGCAAAGGGGTACGACGGCTTTGCGATGGC
>CADCWJ010000619.1 GCA_902806365.1 uncultured Thermomicrobiales bacterium | reverse complement strand
TCGGTGCGTGCCGCGCCGTAATACACCCCGCGTCCGAGGAACTGGTCGATACCGGGAACCGCCAGCAGGCGCCAGTCGACGCCGGTCGCCAGGAGCACCGTCCGCGCACGGACGATGTCACCTCCGTCGAGGGTGATGGCGTGGCAAGCCGTACCCGGAGCGAGCGCAACGACCTCCCGGGCGAGAACGATGTCCGCGCCAAGGCGGACGGCTTGATCCCAGGCGCGACTCCCCAACTCCTCACCGGCGATGCCCGCCGGGAAGCCGAGATAGTTCTCGATGCGCGAGGAGGTGCCCGCCTGGCCACCGGGCGCGACGCGCTCGATCATCAGCGTCTGCAGACCCTCCGATGCCGCATAGACCGCGGCCGAGAGTCCGGTGGGTCCTCCGCCCACGATAGCGAGATCGTACTCCCGGGCGGCTGGAACCGTCGGCAGATCCAGCCGCTCGGCCAGCGCGCGTAGGGTCGGGCTAACAAGGGTTGTTCCATCCTGGAAACGCACGTGTGGCAGGTGCCCGGTCAGAGAGTTATGGAGCGGGTCGGACTCCGGGTCGCGCGGGATAGCATCGGGCTCCTGCCAGTCGAACAGCACCTTGTTACGCGCAAGAAAGTCGCGCAAGCGATATGCGGCAGGGTCCCAGGGGTCCGCGATAACGGTGAGCAGTGAGGTGGGGGCGGCGATGGCCATCTGTTGGCCACCGCTCACGCGCCGTAACATTTCCTCGCTAATCGTTCGCGCGAACGCGGGGAGGTCTGCCAGCAACGCGCGGAAGTCGTCGGCGCCAAGGCGGAGGACGCGCGCCGGCTCCGTTGCCCGTGCGCTGATCGCTGACCCCACCCCCAATAAGATCGGTACTTCCCCGAAGTAGTGGCCCATGGTGCGGGTGGCGATCGGCTGCTCACGACCGCCGATGCGTTTGGTGAGCGCAACGCTGCCCTCGAGGATCACGAAGAACGCTGGGGTCTCGCCATGGTAAACCAGGTACTCGCCGGGCGCAAGCGTGACCTCAGCCGCACGGATGGCGAGGCGCGCAAAGTGTTCATCATCAAACGCGGCGAAGAGGTCGACCGCACGCAGCATGTCGATCGT
>CADCWJ010000618.1 GCA_902806365.1 uncultured Thermomicrobiales bacterium | reverse complement strand
TAAGCTCCCTGCCAGAGCAGGAAGTTGCTCATGCGATATTCGCCCGATGTCCTGATGATGAGATCGGCGTCGGGGAGCTCTGGCGTGTACAGGCGATCCCGGATCGCCGTCTCGTCGATCCGGGAAGGGTCAACGCCATCCCGCACGATCTGTTGGACGGCGTGAACGATCTCACGTCGGCCCCCGTAGTTGAAGGCGAGGGTGAGCGTGATACCGGAGTTGTGCCGGGTAAGCTCAATGGCGTCGCGGACGGACTGGCGCAGATCGGGCTCGAGCGCGTCCAGCTCTCCAATATGCCAGAGCCGGGCCCCCTGCTTGTGGAGCTCCGCCGTCTCCGACGTGATCGCCTCGCTGAGGATCCGAAGGATCCCCTGCACCTCTTCCGCGGGACGCGACCAGTTCTCGGTTGAAAATGCCCACAGCGTCAAATACGTGATGCCCAACCGACCGGCAGTGAACGTGATCCTGCGGATATTGTCCGTTCCGCGCTCGTGCCCCTGGAGCCGGTCGAGGCCACGCTGCGCCGCCCAGCGGCCGTTGCCGTCCATGATGATGGCGACATGATGAGGTACGAGCGCGGGGTCGATCAAAGGGAGGTCGTCTTGGGTGGAGCTCGCCTCGTCCGACGGCTCGTCGGCGGTGTGGACGCGTGGCGTCGAGTGACCAGCCCCGTACATCATCAGACCTCGAGCACTTCCAGCTCTTTGGCCTTTCCGATCTTCTCGGCTTCGTCCACGTATTTCCTGGAGAGTGCGTCCAGTTCCTGGGTCGCGCGCCGTTCTTCGTCCTCGGAGATTTCCTTGTTCGATGTCAGGCTCTTCATCTGCTGAACCGCGTCACGGCGGACGTTCCGAACGGCGACCTTGCTGTCCTCGGTGGCGCTGTGGACGATCTTGACGAACTGCTTGCGCCGTTCCTCGGTCAGCGTAGGAATTGAGATCCGGATCACCTGGCCATCGTTGTTGGGAGTCAAGCCAAGGTCGGACTGCATGATGGCCTTTTCGATCGGGCCAATGCTTCCCTTGTCCCAGGGCTGGATCACGACGAGCCGGGCCTCCGGGGCCGATATTCCCGCCAACTGGTTGAGCGGCATCATGCTGCCGTAGTAGTCGACCTGAATGCGGTCGACCAAGGCAGGATTGGCACGACCGGTACGGACCGAGCCGAGATGATGATGGAGCGAATCCATCGCCTTCGACATCCGCTGCTCGGTGTCTTTCATGATGTCAGCAATCATGGGTAGGTGCCCTTCCCGAGAACATGCACAAGCCGGCGTGAGCAGTCCGCGAACCGCAGAGCACCTGTCCTTGAACGCGGACGTTGATACGACAGAGGATACCAGAGTGCACTGCAGTGCGACCGTACAGCCGGGCGGTTCGGCGGTACGGCAGACAGTGAACGCGCTCGATCGACTTCTGGTTCGAGTGGAACGAACGCCGGCCGACCCAGCGGACCAAGGCTCCTCCGGATCAGGCGCCGTCCTCGCCAGGAAGGTCGGCGCCAAGCTCGAATCGCGAGAATCGCCTGACGACGATGTTCTCACCAAGCTTGCCGATCCCCTCCTTGATCAGATCGTTGATGGTCTTCTTCGCGTCCTTGATGAACGTTTGTTCGAGCAGGACGACGTACTTCACCGCTTCTTCCCGGGACCCATACTCTTTTTCGAGCCCGTCATAATCCTTGTCGGCAATCTGGTCGACCGACACGTACCGGGGCGGAATCGCCGCCACCTGCATCGCCACGTCGTGGGCGAGCGCCTGGAATTCCGGCGTTCGGGCCACGAAGTCGGTTTCGCAATTGATCTCGACCAGGGCGCCGATTCGCCCACCGCCATGAATGTAGGGTTCGACCAGCCCTTGCAGGGCCGATCGGTCGGACTTCTTGCCGGCACGGGCGAGACCTTGCTGGCGCAAGATCTCCATCGCCCGCGTCTGGTCACCCGCCGCCTCTTCGAGCGCGCGCTTGCTGTCCATGATGCCAGCGCCCGTCTTTTCACGGAGCGTTCGTATCTGATCCGTCGTTACTGCCACGGTTGCTTCCTCACGTTGATGTCATCTTGCGGGTATTGGGATCACGTCCCGGAGAAGGTCGGGCGTCCTCAGGCCGAGGGCACGGGAGCGGCCGAATCCCGGCTCCGGGAAAGTGGCACCGCGTCGCCAGCGTCGGCGTCGGGCTCCTTGTCAGCCACCCCGGCGAGAACGTCGTCACGGGCGACTGCCGATGCGAAGTCGGCGGGCTCGCCGGTGACACTCTCGCGCTCCATCCGCCCGTTGATCGCGGCTTGCGCGATACCGGCGGCGAGAAGGCGAATGGACCTGATCGCGTCATCATTGGCGGGGAGGACGATGTCGATCGGAGTGGGGTCGGTATTCGAATCGACCATGGCGATCGTCGTGATCCCGAGCCGCTGCGCCTCGTTGACCGCGAGATACTCCCGCTTGGGGTCGATGATGAAGATCGCGCCGGGAAGTTGGGTCATGTCGCGCATGCCGCCCAACGTCCGTTCCAGCTTGTCCAGCTCGAGCTGCTTGGCGGCGGCCTCCTGCTTCGGCAGGTTGTCCCACTGGCCCTGTTCCTGCTCGGAAATGAGGGTCTTGAGATGCCGCAACCGCTGCCTGATGGTGACGAAGTTGGTCAGGGTTCCGCCCAGCCAGCGGCGGTTCACGAAGTACTGGCCGCTTCGCTCGGCCTCCTGGCGGACGATATCCTGCGCCTGCTTCTTGGTGCCCACGAACAGGATGTGACCTCCGCGCGACGTGATCTCGCTGATCAACTCGTGCGCCTGCTCCAGGGAAGGGACAGTCTGCTGGAGGTCGAGGATGTGGATGCCGTTCCGCTCGGTGAAGATGAACGGCTTCATCTTCGGATTCCAGCGGTTCTTCTGGTGGCCGAAGTGAACGCCGGCTTCGAGCAGTGCCTTGAGGCTGACGCGCGGGTTGCGCCTTTGCTGGGTTTGTGCCATGGGACCTTTCCTGGTGGTGTGTTCGACTTCCGCGCCGATCATCCCGGAGCCGGACCGC
>CADCWJ010000617.1 GCA_902806365.1 uncultured Thermomicrobiales bacterium | reverse complement strand
TCTGACGTGACATACATGATCGTCAGGTCGGGATTGATCTGGAGCGCCTTGTGCCCGATCGCGTGCAGCAGGTGGGTCTTGCCCAGTCCGACCCCGCCGTAGACAAACAGCGGGTTGAACTGGCGGCCCGGCTGGTCGGCCACGGCGAGCGACGCGGCATGGGCAAGCTGGTTCGAGCTCCCGACGATGTACGTGTCGTAGGTCAGGCGAGGATTCAGGCCGTGCGCGGAAGGCTGGAGCTCCAGTTGCTTGTTGCTCAGCGTCAGACCGGGAGGCCGGGGAGGCGGGGGCTCGCGCCGGGTCCGGGGCGGGCTCGGTGACGCCGCGACGGCAGCCGGTGCCGCATGCTGGAGAGAGTCTCGCGCGATATCCGGTTCCGGGTCATCGGCGAACAGGTGTTTGGGGACAACGGAGAAGCGCGCTTCGATCCGCCGTCCAACTATCCCGGAAAATGCCCGCTCGACCTGCGATGCATACCGGGCCTGCAGGGTCGATGCGCTGAAGGCGTTGGGAGCGGCAATCAGCGCGACATCGTCCTCGACGCTCACCAGCGATGTCTGGCGGAACCAGTTGTCGAAGGCACGTCGCGAAATCCGGGATTCGAGTTCCGCCAGCACTGCCTGCCAAAGCTGGTTGGCGTTCATGCTGACCTCGATGCCGCTCCCATTGCCGTTCGAGGAATGGACGTCCCGCGACCCCTCCACCTCGATCACTCCTCCGCGCAGACCGCGCGCGCTCCGCCGCGCAGCCGATGACCTTAGTGTACGTACACCATGCGACCCATCGTATCACCCGGGCTGCGGGGCGACAAGCGGAAGGGAGAGGTCGCAGGCGTACCGTTACGGAGCCATGCTACACTTTTCGACCGTCCTGACGTGCCGACCCTGGCATGTCTCCTGCCTGCCTCCCCAGCTTGCGGTTAGCAGCCGGGCGCCCTCTCCGGAAATGCCGATCAGCGATGAGCATGTCACCCGCTCCCCTCTCCTGCTCCAACCCGTGGCAACCGTCGGCTCCCAGCGACGGTGAGATCGCGTACGCCAGATCGCTCTTGAGAGAAGACAAGATCGGCCCGCGCGACGGTGCCGGGAAGACGGTCGTCGTCGCCATGAGCGGTGGAGTCGACAGCGCCGTCACCGCCCTGGTCATGCGGGAGCGCGGGTACCGGGTGATCGGCATGAATCTGCGCCTGTTCTCGCCCGATGACGAGGACCACCGCGCCAATCCCTGCTGCGGCATCCCGGCAATGGATGACGCTCGCGCTACCTGCGCCACGATCGGCGTCCCGTTCTATGCCGTCAACATGGAGATGGAGTTTGGTGAATCCGTGATCCGGAGGTTCGTCGATGAATATGCCTCCGGGCGAACGCCGAACCCCTGCCTGGAGTGCAACCGCCACGTCAAGTTTCGCCATCTCGTCCAGCGCGCGAAAATCCTCGGCGCGGATTGCCTTGCAACCGGGCATTACGTGCGGATCGAACGGGACGGCCCGGCAGAAGACGCTCCGGCCCGCCTGATGCGCGCGGTCGATGCCGGCAAGGACCAGAGTTACGTCCTCTACACCCTTTCTCAGGAGCATCTCCGGTATCTCCAGTTTCCGCTCGGGCGTTTGACCAAGCCGGAGGTGCGGGCCATCGCCCGGTCGTTTGGCCTGCCCGTCGCCGACAAGGCGGAGAGCCAGGAGATCTGCTTCGTGGGGAACCGCTCGTATGCGGATTTCGTGGCCGAGCGGCGGCCCGATCTTGCCGGTCCGGGACCGATCGTTACCGATGACGGCCAGATTCTCGGCGAGCATCGTGGTCTGGTCCATCATACCGTCGGACAGCGCCGCGGTCTTGGCCTGGCGGCGAACACCCGTCCCTGGTTCGTCCTGCGCCTCGACACCTCGGCGAACGAATTGGTCGTCGGCAGCCGGGATCAGGCGCGCATCGTTTCGCTCGAGTTGACGGATGTCTCGTTTACCTCCGCCTCGTGGCCCGGCGGGCCGTTCACCAGCGACATCGTGGTTCGCTACCGCGGAGCGCCGCTGCGCGGACGGGTCGTGCCAGGCACCCGGGAGAGCCGAACCGCCGGGGTGACGTTCGGTCCAGAGGGAGGGCCCGTTGCTTCGCCCGGGCAGGCGGTCGTGTTCTACGACGGTGACACCGTGCTCGGCGGGGGAACGATCCAGCGCACGACCCAGTGCTCGTCAGGATGATCGCTCAACGGGGTATCCAGCGGGACACAAAATTCGTTCTCGAAGGTGTCACGGGTTGCGCGTCGCGGTGGCGGATTCGCCGCAGATGGAACCGGTCATGCACAATGGTACG
>CADCWJ010000616.1 GCA_902806365.1 uncultured Thermomicrobiales bacterium | reverse complement strand
TGGTTGTCAAGGTTGGCCCGGGTCGCGACGTATCGCGATGCATCGCATGCCCGACGATCCTGGCGCCGGTCGCTCCGGGATCGTCGGCCGCAGCCGGAAACGGGTCAGGCGCGGGGTTCCACCGTTATCCGGCGCTGGTTACCCTCACCGATGCTCTGGGTGGAGACGGCGGGATGCGCCTGCAGGGTGAGATGAATGATCCGGCGCTCGTTTGGGGGCATCGGCTCGAGCTCGATCGGGCGCTGGCTGCGGGCGACCTGCCGCGCGACGCGCTCCGCGAGGCCGACGAGCGATTCCTCGCGGCGGGTGCGGTAGCCCTCGACATCGACGATCACCCGGGTCCAGGTGCCAAGGCGATGATTGACCAGCATGCTGATCAGGTACTGGATGTGGGAGAGATGATCACCGCGACGTCCGATCAACATGCCGAGATCGTGCCCGAGAATGTCGAGGAAGATGGTCGACGGCTCTTCGTCCCCCGGCGCCACCGCTGAAGGATTATCGACGGCGACGACCTCGGCCTCGATCCCCATCCGGCCCAGGAGCTCGGTGGCGATGCTCCTGGCGACCTCCTCCGCCTCGGAGTTGACCCGCTCGGAAACGTCCCGGCGTGGAGGCGCGCCTCGCTGCGAAGGGCGGTCGCCGGGCCTGGCCCGGCCCGCCAGCCAATGGCTTCCCGGCTCTCCACCGGCGCGTCCGTTGCCTTCCGCAGCCCGGCTAGGGGGGCGGCCGCCCCGCCCACGTTGACGAGGCCGGGAGCCACGGTCCCGTACCGCGCCACCGCCCGCCGCGCCCGACCCGCTGGAAGGGACCGGTTGCGAGGCCATGCCTTTCGCGCTGACGCGGACGAGGGCTTCGGCATCTTCATCCGGCCCGGCGTCGGACAGGATCTCGATATCGACATCGTCGCGGCCGAGCCCAAGTTCTTCCATCGCGAGGCGGACCGCCTCATCGACCGAATACGCCTGGATCTCGACAGTCGTTCGCTGCTGCATTCGTGAACGGTCCTCTGCTGCCATGCCGCCGCCCGAATGTGGCGCCCGGGCCGGTCGTAGTGCTCACCGGCCACCGCGCTGCCAGCCGATGCGCCAGCGTCACGGGTTGGGATGCTTTCCTGTTCGGGAGATGATACCGCTCCGGGCGACGGTGGCGCATCCCCGCCGGTCGCGGCGACGAATCAGGAGGACGCGGACCGGCGGCGTCGGACCTTGCGTCGCGGTGGCGTGCTGCCCGATGCACCGTTGGCCGTCAGCGTCGCGCTGGTCGCGCGTGCCGCGCTGCCCGACCCGCTGCTCGCGCCATTGCCATTGCCCGATGCGCCGCCCGACACGCTGTTCGACCGGGTGGTCTTCGCGCCGAACTTCGTCGCCGCGTCGACGCGATCCTGGTAGCTCGACGATTTCCGGCCAGCCTTCCCGCTCGCTGCGGTGCCGCCGGTGGTCTCGATCACGTCGCCGTCCGTGGCGGTCGTCGTCCGCGAGCGGCCTGACGATGCCCTGGCGCCGCCCGTGGCCTTTCCCTTTCCTTCGCGCTGCTCACGAAGGGCTTCCTGGCGGGCCTGGGCGTTCTCCTGAGCCTCGGCCATGCGCTTGGCAAGCCAGCCCTGGAACCCCTTCTGCTCCCCGACAACGCCGGCGCCGGCGCCGCTCATCACGACGACATCCTCGATTGGCCGCGGCGGTCGGTAGCCGAGCCGCCGGTGCTCCGGCATCTCCGGCAGCCAGGGGAACCATTCCTTCATGTTGCCCCAGCCGGTGATGAACCATTGCTGCACCACCGAGTAGATGCTCTGGGTCGCCCAGTAGAGGACGGGGCCGGAGGCGAACCCCCAGCCAAAGATGACGACCATCAGCGGCATGAAGTTCATCATCTGGTTCATCAGTTGCTGCTGGGGGTCGGTGACCTTGACGCCGGCCGGGCGCATCATCCGGGACTGGATGAACTGGAACAGCCCGGCGAGGATGGGAAGGATGAAGAATGGGTCGGCGTTATCTAGGGACTGAAGCCAGAGGAAACCGTCGGTCCAGTGCCCGGTGTTGCTCTCGGAGAGGTTGACGATGGCGCGGTAGAGGCCGAAGAAGATGGGGATCTGGATCAGCATCGGCAGGCAGCTGGCCATCGGGTTGACGCCGTGCTGGTTGTAGAGCGCGAACGTCTCCTGGGAGACCTTCTGGCGGTCCTTGCCGTGCTTCTTCTGGATCTCCTTGATCCGGGGGCCGAGCTCCTGCATCGCCTTGCTGGAGCGGATCGACTTCACGGTGAAGGGCAGGAGGATGGTCTTGATGATGATCGTGAAGGCGATGAT
>CADCWJ010000615.1 GCA_902806365.1 uncultured Thermomicrobiales bacterium | reverse complement strand
TTGGCCGACGTCCCGAACCACGCAACGACTTGCCGCGACAAGACGCACCTCGTCGTCCCTCCGGCATGGCCGGAGGAACCCCGTCATTGGGGCAGTTGACCGACGAACAGGCCGTCGAGCGCTACCGGTACCTGCTGCGCACCGCGCCACCGGATGCGATCGAACAGGCACACGCGGAGGCATTTACCCAGCTCACTCCCGAGCAACGCCGTCTGGTGCTCGAGGGCTTGAGCAAGGATCTGCCCCCGGAAGAGCGGACAGGCCGCGACGACCCGCAATCGCTCGCCCGGATGGCGACACGCGCCGAGATGCGCCGGCCCGGCACGCTGGAGCGCTCCTTCGGGGGCATGAATCCCGGCGGGATGGGGATCGGGCTCGGCGGGCTGATGGCCGGCAGCTTCCTCAGCAGCATCGCCGGCGTTGTGATCGGCACCGCCGTGGCCGATGCGATCTTCAATGAGAGTGATGGAGGCTCGGAGAGCGATGGGGGCTCCGACGAGTCCAATAATGGCGAGTCGTCCGAGGGCGACCAGGGAACCGATGCGGCCGATGCCGGCTACGATAGCGGCGACACGGGATACGATGCCGGCGGCGAGGACATGGGAGGAGACTTCGGCGGCGACTTCGGAGGTGATTTCGGCGGCGGGGAGATCTGACCCCGAATGCCGGGCTCCCCTGGTTCGCGCATGACGGACCAGTAGTACGGACCGCTGTGTGCGGGTGGAGTGCGGGGTTCCTGAAGCATGACCGGAGCCACGATCCCAGGTGGCACGCAGGAACCTGTGGCATCGGTCGCGCAAGCAGTGGCTCCGGCGCCGCGATCGCCTGTCCCGCTTGCGCCCGCATGGCGAATGGGTGCTCCAATGGCAGCGATCTGATGCCTGCCCGCCGTGCAGCGCAGGCGTCGGGCCGCTGCCCAAGAGGATCGACCGCCCCGTTCGCCGGGTCTACGATATCGACAAGCGCAGCCAGATCGTGCTTCCCACTCACTCCCGGATCGATTCGATCCGAGGGACGCACGATCCTCTGGCCGTGCCAGCATGCTCTATCCTGAGGTCATGGACCCACGAGACATTCTCCATCGCCGGTTCCACACCCAGCGCGTGGCGGGCGAGCCGTTCGCCCAGCCCGAGGACATGGTCCGTGCCCTTGTCGGCGTCCAGTCCCAGGACTATGCCAATGCGTCGGGAAACGCCGGCTGGTCGGTCGGGCAGCGTGTCGCCGATTGCACCGCCGCCGACGTCGCCCGTGCCGTCGACGAGGGCCGGATCCTGCGCACCCATGTCCTGCGTCCGACCTGGCACTTCGTGATGCCGGAGGACATCCGCTGGCTGCTTGCTCTGACTGCCCCGCGCGTCGAATCCGTCAACGCCTCCATCTACCGCCAGCACGGACTCGACGCCGTCACCCTCGCGCGCGGCGAGCAGGCGATCACTGACGCCCTGGCGGGCGGAACCCAGCTCACCGGGCGGAGCTCGCCACCGTGCTGGAACGTGCGGGTATCCCGGCTTCGGGCATCCGCCTCGCCTCCATCGTGATGCACGCCGAGCTGGATGCCCTGATCTGCAGCGGCGCGATGCGTGGCAAGCAACAGACGTACGCCCTGCTGGAGGAACGGGTGTCGCCCACGAACACCCGCTCGCATGAGGAGTCATTCGCCGAGCTTGCGCTACGCTTCTTCGCCGGTCATGGCCCGGTCTCGCTCCGGGATTACGTCCGCTGGTCCGGCCTGACGGTCGCCGACGCGAGGGCCGGGCTTGAGATGGTCAGGGCCGACTTAGAGTCAGTCGAGGTCGACGGCGCCACGCTTTGGTTCCGGGATGCAGCGATACCTCCGTTGCCAGGTGAGCCGGTCGCCTGTCTGCTGCCGGAATACGACGAGTGCGTCCTCACCTACCGCGACGTCGGCTTCCCGGACCGCTCGCGTGGCGCCGCGGTCAATGCCGCCGCCACCGTCTTCGACCGCCCGGTGATCCTCGACATGGAGCGCGCCGGGACCTGGCGCCGCACGGTCGGCGCGAAGACCGTCAGGCTGGACATCACCCTGTTCGCGGCACTGACCCCCGCCGAGTCCAGCGCCCTCGACGCCGCGATCGCCCGCTACAGCGCCTTCATGCAACTGCCCGTCACGGTGCATCTCGCGTAGGTCGATCCCGCCCGGACATACAGGTCGCTCGTCGCCGGGTCGAACGTCCCCGTCGCCGCCGAGCCGAACAACGCGAGCCGGCGCACCTCGAACCGCTCGCACAGCTCCACGATCGCTTCCATGTTCTCCTCGATCAAAGCGATCATCGCTCGCCCTCCTCACCCGCCTCCGTCAGGTGCGCCTCAAGAGTCTCGATCAGTTCGGGAATGTCTCGCGTTGCGGTTACCCAGATAACGTCGTTATCAATCTCGAAATAGACATGGCTCAGGGCATTCCGGAGAGCGGGCGATTCATGAATCCCCGGGAACCGTTCCTCGATCTCCGGATCCATGCGGCGAATGCTGTTCAACGCTTCCCCAATAACCTCCAGCTTGCGTTCGACGGCCGACCGGAACCATTCGTCGGCCAGAAAACGTTCCCGCGTCTGATCCCGCATCATGGTATCGATGAGCGACGCGGCTTCGAGCGCTTCACGCAGCCGTTTGGTTCTCGCTCGTTGCCGATCCATGGATCACCCTGGCGGTCGCGTCCAACTCGCGTCGAAAATCCGGGTCTTTCACCGCCCGTTCGGTCACGACATCGACATGGCGGTCAAACAATTGTTCCAGTGCGACGATCAGCCCAAGATACCGGCGCGCGACCCGGTCATCGTACTCCCCAAGATCCACGAGGAAATCCAGGTCGCTCGTCGCCGGGTCGAACGTCCCCGTCGCCGCCGACCCGAACAGTGCGAGCCGCCGGATCTTGAACCGCTCGCACAATGCGACGATGGCGTCCCGGTTGT
>CADCWJ010000614.1 GCA_902806365.1 uncultured Thermomicrobiales bacterium | reverse complement strand
TACCCGAACGCCCATTGGGATGTGACCGACGTGATCGCCGCGCCCGATCGCGGGGCGGTCCAGTTCGTCATCCGCGAATACTCGGCGCGCCAGGGCCGGGAGATGATCTCGGAGCAGGTCGCGATGATCCGGGTCACCGGCGGCAAGATCGTGAGCATCGTCGGGTATTACGATGCGTCCGAATTCCAGCGCGTGTTCTGGGACGCAACTCCGTAAGCGGCATCGGCACGTGGCGACTCCGGATGGCCGCAGGGACGCGGCAGCGGAGGAAGTACCCCCGGAACGGTCCCTGCCACGGGAATACGGCAGGCGTGTGCGGGCGCGAGCCCCCGCGGATTGGGAATTTTGGGCGTGGATTCGTATAATTGTGATGATATGCACGAGCCCTTATGCAGGATTCTTGTCGCGGTCACACGTTCCATTCCGGGTCATTCCGCCATTACCGGGAACGTACCTTTTCGAATCAGCCTCTCACCGATGCTCCGGGCCGCACTCTTTCCCTCACTTGTTCGCATCCTCAGGTTGCCTCGCGGCGGTACCGGACGTACGTGATCACTGACTCGGGGTATCGATGACTTCCAAGGATTCACATGCGTCCGCTAACGGACTGAACGGCTCCGCTGCGCGCCGAGCCGGGCGTGACGCCGGGTACTCCGGAACCGGTGTCAACGGCAGCCTCGCCAACGGCGAGATCGGCCGGATGGGCGGAGCGTTGCTCGACGCGTCACCGATGGCCGGGATGGTCGAACGCGAGGTCGCGCCCGGAGGAGGCGACCAGCCGATTCCCGATATCGTGATCCGGCGCCTGCCCGTCTATGTCCGCACGCTGCGGGCGCTTGCCGACAACGATGTGCGTTCGGTCTCGTCCGAAGAGCTGGCTGACCTGATCGGCGTCACCGCCGCCCAGATTCGTCGCGACCTTTCGTACTTCGGCAAGTTCGGCAAGCAGGGCAAGGGCTACGACACGAAATTCCTCGCGCAGACCATCAGCCGGATCCTGCGGCTCGATCGGCAATGGCCGGTCGCATTGGTCGGGCTGGGCAATTTGGGGCGGGCGATCGCCAACTATCGGGGCTTCACGCCGTCGTCGTTCTCGATCGTGGCCCTTTTCGATCGCAGCCCACGGAGCGTTGGCACGGTCGTCAACAACCTCGAAATCCTCCACGACGATCACCTGACCGACACGATCGTTCGCGAGCGGATCAAGATCGGCATCATCGCCACTCCCCGAACCTACGCCCAGGAGATCGCCGACCGGATGATCGCCGGTGGGGTCGAGGCGATCCTGAATTACGCCCCGGTCATTCTCAAGGTTCCCGAGCACGTCACCGTCCGGGAGATCGACCCGGTCAGTTGCCTCCAGAGCATGACCTATTACATCAGCGACCGGAACGTGCCGAACGGAACGACATAAGCCGAAGCTCGATCGGTAAGCTGCTCCAGGCAGCCTGTCCCTGACCAATACCAATACCGGCACGTCGGTGTCGCCGCCTGGGTCGGGCGGCCGTTCAATCGGATCAACCTTGTGCATTGGGGCAGCCGCCGGGCTGCCCCGGCGTATCTGACTGGACCGGTTGATCAACCCAATGCTTGACGGGTGGTTCGCCCGCCGAATTTGTTGAGAGCCGACTCCCGCCGGAGGATCGACGAGGCGGGACCGATGGTCGGGTGCAGGGTCACTCCCACTCGATCGTCGCGGGCGGCTTGGACGAGATGTCGTAGACGACGCGGTTGATGCCGTCGATCTCGTTCACGATCCGGTTGCTCATTCGCGCCAGCACATCGTACGGCAGGCGGGCCCAGTCCGCCGTCATCGCATCCTCGCTTGTGATCGCCCGGATCGCGCAGACCCGTGCATAGGTCCGGTAATCGCCCATTACCCCGGTCGACCTCACCGGCAGCAGCACCGCGAAGTATTGCCAGACATCCTTCGCCAGCCCGGCGGCCTCGATCTCTTCGCGGACCAAGGCGTCCGCCCGCCGCAGCAGATCGAGATCCGGCTCGTTGACATCGCTCATCGTCCGCACCGCGAGACCGGGCCCGGGGAACGGCTGGCGCTCGACGACCTCGTCGGGCAGCCCGAGCGTGTGCCCGACCGCACGCACCTCATCCTTGAACAGGAACTTGAGCGGCTCGATCAGTGTGAATTGCATGTCGTCCGGCAGGCCACCGACGTTGTGATGGGTCTTGATCTTGGCCGCGCCCCTGGTGTCCTTCGTCGTGCTCTCGATCACGTCCGGATAGAGCGTGCCCTGGGCAAGGAAATCGAACGGCCCGGCCTTGTCGGCCTCCCCCTCGAAGACGCGGATGAACTCCTCGCCGATCGCCTTGCGCTTCCCTTCCGGATCGGTGATGCCGGCCAGTTTCCTCAGGAAACGGTCCGTCGCATCGACGTAGACGAGCTGCATCCCGAACGTCCGCGCGAAGACCTCACGGACCAGCTCAGCCTCGCCGAGCCGAAGCAGCCCGTTGTTGACGAACACGGCGGTGAGCTGATCCCCGATCGCACGGTGGATCAGCGCCGCCGCGACCGACGAATCGACGCCGCCGCTGAGCCCCAGCAGGACGCGTCCGGAGCCGACCTTCTGCCGGATCTCGCGGATCGAGGCATCGATGAACGACTCCGCCGACCACGTCGTCGCACACTCGCAGATCTCGGTCAGGAAGTTCCGCAGAATCTCGGCACCCTGGGGCGTATGCCCTACCTCCGGGTGAAACTGGAGCCCAACGAGGTGCTCCCGCCGCATGGCGGCGATCGGGGAGTTGGCGGAGGACGCCAGGATCTCGAAGCCGTCCGGAAGTCGATCGATGTGATCGCCGTGGCTCATCCAGACATCGAGCGTGTCCTCAAGTCCCGCGAAGAGACCGGTGCGCGACGCACCGCCCGCGATCTCGATCGTCGCCGGGCCATACTCCCGCCGCGCCGCCGGGGCGACATCGCCGCCAAGGGCATGGGCCAGCAGTTGCATCCCGTAGCAGATGCCGAGCACCGGAATGTTCCGTTCGAGCACCCAGCCCGGCAACGCCGGGGCGTCCGCGGCGTAGACGCTGGCGGGCCCTCCGGAAAGGATGATGCCCTTCGGCGCCAGCGTCTCCACCTGGTCCCAGGCGACGTCATGGGCCAGCAGCTCGCAGTAGACGCCGACCTCGCGGACACGGCGCGTGATCAGCTGGCTGTATTGCGAGCCGAAATCGAGCACGATCACGGCGTCGACCGTCTTGCCGCCCTTTCCCGCCTCGGCCAGCAGATGCGCCGACTCGTCCAGCGAATGGCTGCCGACGGTCTCACCCTCGGTCGGGTCAATTGGCTGGGCGAGGGGATCGGCAATGGTGGATTCTGGGGTGGACACTCCGGTGTTCTCCGTCGCTTGGGAATGAGGAAGCGCCTGACGCCCCGAACGTAGCGTTAGGAGCGTACGTATGCATGAGTTTACTCGACCAGCGATTGAGCGGTGCGACAGCGTGCGGTCTTCCGCTCGGTTATCGCCCCAAATCCGCCAGGCTGACCAAAGAAACGCATCGCCCGGCGGTGGCCGCATCCGCTCAATCGCTGTGCGATGGCCCGCTGGCCGATCCGGCCCGGCGCTTCCCATCAGCATGACGCAGGGAAACGCGGGGTCCAGGGTGCTGTTGCCGAACCCCGGACTCCTCGGGATCACGGCGCAGTCGTCCGGCACACCTGTTGGGAGGAGGGCATTGCTGACCCGGGTCAGGGATCGGCGTCGCCATCATCTGCGCCGGGCTCGCCAAGGTAGACATAGGACCGATCGAACGACCATCCGGAGATGGTTTCCAGCTCCACCTCCAGCCGGGGATGAAGCGGGTCGATCTGCTTGACGAGATGCAGGTCGACGACG
>CADCWJ010000613.1 GCA_902806365.1 uncultured Thermomicrobiales bacterium | reverse complement strand
GCGGTTGCTGAGATTCCTCCGCGTCGCTCCGGAATGACATGAGACGTAGCCTCTCGCGCAATCACAGGTGAAACAACGACATGACGATGCGACAAGCCAGCACCGGGATTCGCCTGGGCGTGCTGGTCTCCTTTCTCAGGCAGGAAGAGAAACTGATCCTGTCGGCGGCCCGCGCCCGTGGGATGGAAGTGACGCCCATCTTCGACCGCGATCTCGTGCTCAACCTCTCCGCCCCGACGGCGGCGCAAAGCGGCGTGGATATTGACGTGCTGCTGGACCGCAGCGTGGTCCACTCCCGCGCCGGGTACACCCTGTTCGCGATGGAGCGCTGGGGCATTCCGACGCTGAACTCCGCCTCGGCGGTGCTCGTCTGCGACGACAAGGCGCGGGCGAGCATGGTGCTGGAGGCGGCGGGCATCCCGTCGCCCCGGACGTTCGTCGCCTATTCGGTCGACGCCGCTCTTGAGGCGTGCGAGTCGCTTGGCTACCCGGCCGTGCTCAAGCCGGTGACCGGGTCCTGGGGGCGATTGATTGCGAAGGTGAACGGACCGGACCAGGCGCGCTCGATCATCTCCCAGAAATCCGCGCATGGGTCATTTCACCACGAGATCTATTACGTCCAGGAGTTCATCGAGAAACCGGGCCGCGACATCCGGGCCTACGTGATCGGGGGCCGGATCATCGCGGCGTCGTATCGCACCTCGGAGCACTGGATCACCAACGCGGCTCGTGGCGCGGTTTCGGTGCCCTGCCCGGTGACGCCGGAGATCGAGGAGCTGGCGCTGCGCGCCTGCGATGTCGTCGGTGCGCGGCTGGCCGGGGTCGATCTGATCGAAACCGCCGAGGGGCTCAAGGTGATCGAGATCAACACCGGTGGCGAGTTCAAGGGCCTGATGACGACGACGAACCGCGACATTGCCGGCGAGATCGTCGAGGAGGCGGCGCGCCTCGCCAGCTTCGGGGTTCGAAAGCTCTCCGCGACGACACTCGTTGAGACGTCATAGAAATTGCCATCAAGGTGACCATGTTGACCGGAAGGGAATCATCGCTCGTGTACGACATTCCAGGGGAGGATCGGCCGCTCACCGTCGGCATTCTCATGTCCCGCGTCCGGGTCGAGGAAAAGCTGCTGCTTGCCGAGCTCGATCGCCGGGGCGTGCGCGTGCTCCGCTTCGACGACCGCGAGTTCACGCTCGATCTGACCGCACCGATCATGACCGAGTGCGATGTGGTGCTGGAGCGCTGCATCAACCATCTCCGCGCCCTGTACACCTTGAAGGTGCTCAACGACTGGGGCGTCCCAACCGTCAACACCTACGAGGTCGCGAACGTCTGTGGCGACAAGTTGCTGACCTCCGCCGCGCTGGTGCGCGCCGGGATTCCGGTACCGCGTACGGTCATCGCCTTCACACCGGAATCCGCGCTGGAGGCGATCGAGCGGATCGGCTACCCGGTGGTGCTCAAGCCCGCCGTCGGCTCCTGGGGTCGGCTGCTGGCGCGC
>CADCWJ010000612.1 GCA_902806365.1 uncultured Thermomicrobiales bacterium | reverse complement strand
CTGCCGACCCGGAGTCTACCATTCGCCTCATCGACCTCCCGAATGGGAGCCTACCGATGCAGCCCCGCGTCGGCCCGGGCGGTACGATTTGGTACACGGACGCCGGGCGCAACGGCTTCGGCCGGATCGACGCCGGGGCTCCCGACCCCGCTGCGACGATCGAGTTCTTTACCACGAACGGAATGCCGCCGCTGCTTGGCCTGGCCCCACTCGGGCCCGACAGGCGGTTTTGGTTTGGAAGCCGCACGGCGAGCATCGTCGGCTGCTTCGATCCAGCAAGCGACGACCCCGCCCAAAGCGCGAGGATCTTCGAGTCTTCCGCCCTGAGCGGCGTCACGGGACTCTATCCTGGCCCGGACGACCACATCTGGATCGCTAACGTCGGCGCCGACTCGATCGCCAGGATCGATCCGCTCGCGCCCAACCCGGGCGCGACGATCGAGGTGTTCCCAAGGCCGCCCGGGGGGATCCACCCGCGAGCAATTAGGGTGGGTCCCGATAAGAAGTTGTGGTTCTCCCAGCGCGACCCGGATGCGCTTCTACGGCTCGATCCGCTCGCCCCCGATTGGACGCAGACCATCGAGACCGTGTGCGGGCCCGATGTCGTCGACGAGCCCGACGGACTATGCCCGGGACCGGATGGTCACCTCTGGTTTTGCAACGCGGGGAACAACTCGATCGGGCGGCTTGACGCCAGGGCTCCCGACCCCGCGTCAACGCTCGTTTTCTACACGGCCTCCGATGTCCGTACGCCCTTCGACCTGCAGGACGTGGGTGGTTACATGGTGTTCACGAACCGCGAAAGCGGGATCGGGCGGATTCTCGCCTCCGTTCGGGGGGCAGCGTTTGCTCGATATTGAGCGCCTTGAGGTTGGCATGAGCTATCGGCAGGAACGATACGGCTGGAGCTCCTACGTTTCTTCCCTATACTTTCTAGCCAGTGAGCTGAAGGGCTGTGGCGGCAAAGGCTCCAGCCCTTTTTTCATGCCCTGCGGCCTGCTGAATTTCCGAGATCCCCGTATACCGGAAGCGCAGTTTCCGAGAAAACATCTTAGCGGCAATCCGGTGAATATAGGCAAACAGCCACCCATTAGCTCACTAGGGTTACGAGCGCTTGGCAAGTTACTTCGAAACTGTTGCTCGTGGCACGCCATCCGCGTGCTGCCTAAAATGCTTACGACGACCTCGACAAGGAAAAGGT
>CADCWJ010000611.1 GCA_902806365.1 uncultured Thermomicrobiales bacterium | reverse complement strand
GTCCAATCATCGTCAGCCTCGCCACCGTGCAACCGGACGGTCAGCCGCAGGTCACCCCGGTCTGGGCCGATTACGTGGATGGCCACATCCGCGTCAATACCGCCGCCGGCCGCCAAAAACACACGAACCTGATCGAGCGGCCACAGGCGACCATTCTTGCCGTCGATCCTGACAACGGGCAGCGCTATGTCGAGGTCCGTGGCCGTGTCGCCGATGTCAGCGAGGAAACCGGCGTCGCCGTTATCGACAAACTGGCGCACGATTACATGGGGGTCGACGTGTATCCCTGGCACACCCCGGAGGAGACCCGTGTCACCTTCCTGATCGAGCCGGTCCGGGTCGTTACCAGCGGATAACGCGCTTCGCGTTGCCGATCACACTGGGAAGGCATCCCGATCATGATCCCGGAGAGCCATCGCGATCTGCTCGATCGTCCGCTGCTGGCGATGCTCGGCACGATCCAGCCGGACGGCACACCCCAGGTGATGCCGATGTGGGCCGATCTGGCGGACGGCCTGGTCCGGGTCAACACCGCGGTGGGCCGCCAGAAGCACGCCAACATGGTCCGCAACCCGCATGTTTCCGTTCTGGTCGTTGACCCGGATGACGAGTTCCGCTTTATCGAAGTGCGCGGGGATGTCGTTCTGATCACCAGCGACGGCGCCAACGAGCATGCCGACAAGTTGATCACGGAGTACCGCGGCGCGGAACATGTCCCGACCGCTCCCCTGTCCGAGACGCGCATCATAGTCGCGATCGAGCCCCGCCGGGTGATCGTCAATGGTTGACCCGGTAGGGAAACGTGATGCGCACCGGTCGTCGCTATCTGGAAACCCTTGACGGGCTCGCCGATCGTGGGAGCGTTTCCACTCGCGGTCAACGCCTGGCTCTGAGATGAGGCCACCGCAGGCGGTCGCGAAGCCCCATGCCCGTCGTTCCCGCAACGTGCCCTGATCACCCATCGGGGTACCCCTCGCCGCATGCCGGTGATACACCCGGCGGCGAGGAGTGAACGCCATAACGGCCTGGCGGTGATGCCAGGCCGTTACGACCTCCGAAACTTGTGCCCGGTGGAGCTCTCCTGACATTCGCGCACTGCACGACGCGCCAGGATGGGCGCTCAGCTGTCAGACGCTCGCCGGATCCAGTGGGTCCGTCCCGGCGTCGATCTCGTCGCCATCGCCGACCCCATCCTCGTCGCTATCGAAGACGAGGGGTTCGGTCTCGAACTCGATGACCTCGTCGCCATCTCCCAGCCCATCTTCGTCACTGTCGAAGAGCTCCGGGTCCGTGCCGAAGACATCGACTTCGTCGCTGTCGAACAAGCCGTCTTCATCGGTATCGACCGCTTCTTCATCCGCGACCTCCTCAGGCGTCGATGGCGCCTGCTCGTCGGCCGCTGGTGGCGTACCTTCCGCTTCGGTGGCTACCGCCTCGGTCGGAGCCGGTTCCGTGGCCACCGGAGGAGTGGCTGGTACCTCTGTGACTTCCTCGGGTTCCGGTTCGGCCAGCACGCCACACGCGATCCGCGCGCCGTAACTCTCGCCCTCAGGATCGTTCTCGTCTTCTTCGGCGTGGATGATGATCGCCGAACCGTCCTCGTCTATAAGCTCATCCAGCGTGAATTCATCAGTCGTCTCTTGGAACCGGGCCGAGCCATCCTCCTCGGCGGTGATGTTACCCAGGTCCCCGACATGGTCGCCGTGCTCCTCGTCCGTCGGGTTGTAGTGTCCCCCGGCCGAAGAGAAGGGCGGGTCCGTTGTCGGATCGCAGATTCCCGTCTCGTGGATGTGGATCCCGTGTTCGCCAGTTGCAAGCCCAACTGCGACCACGTTGACGCTTATCTCATCGTCCACCTCGGCAACGAGTGCCACCGCAACGGCCGTGTCGTCCGTATCGAGAAGCACCGCGGGCAATGTACGGCCAAGGTCGACTTCCGGCGTGCTTTCCTGTGCAGCGACAGGGGTCAGCGACGCAGCGAGAACCAGAAACAGGCCGGCAATGATGGAAACAATGCGCGCCATGATCGCTCCTTTGATTATCCGGTGTCGCCGCGCCGGCGACGCTCCAAGGGTGGGGTCACGATTATAGCCGCTTTTCCCATCGCACGTACGATGAAACGGTAGCGGGACCGGATCGTGGTGAAACACCATTGTTGGCGACGCTCCCCGGCCTTACATGATTCCGGCGCCATCAGGCGTTGTGCGAATCGACGCTCCAGTTGAGCAAGGGCACGATGGTCGGCAAGGACCCGGTGCGCCGGGCGGTTTGCGAGACGTTGCCCGCTCGCCGCGAGGACGCCGGACATGCACGTTCAGGTGTGCCTCCCGGCCCGGCCGGGTCCTCGCCAGGATTCGCCGCCAGGGCTTCAGCTAGCCACCTCACCGGCGTGCACATGCCGGCGAGGAGCAGCCGGTTGTGGGATTCCCGCTCTTCGGGTACGTTCGTCGCCATGAGTGACAGGTACTTCTACGAACCCGCCTCCGGCCACGGCTTGCCGCATGACCCGTTCAAGGCCATCGTCGCCCCGCGCCCGATCGGGTGGATCTCCACGCTGAGCGCTGGCGGGATTCCCAATCTCGCGCCGTACAGCTTCTTCAACGCAGTCGGCGATACTCCGCCGATGATCGCCTTTTCCTCCAGCGGTCCCAAGGACAGCCTCACCAACGTCGAGGCAACCGGCGAGTTCGTCTGGAACATGGCGACCCGCGCCCTGGCGGAGCCGATGAACGCCTCATCCTCCGCCGTGCCGCCGGCGACGGACGAGTTCACGCTCGGCGGCCTCGAGACCGCCCCCTGCCGTCACGTCGCGCCACCGCGTGTCGCGGCGAGCCCGGCGTCGCTCGAATGCCGTTTGCTGCAGATCGTCAGGCTGCACGATCTCGATGGCCAACC
>CADCWJ010000610.1 GCA_902806365.1 uncultured Thermomicrobiales bacterium | reverse complement strand
GCCCTGCGACCACCGGTGGTATGCCCACCGTCGGCGCTGCGCCAGCGCCTGCGATCCTGCCCGGCCAGCACGGGACCAGTGAGGTGTTCGGTCGAGGGGGTGCGCCCTCGCAGGCCACACCGGCCAACACGGCCGACCTGTTGGCCCCACCGCCCCAGACTTCCACTACCCGGTTGACGACCTCCCTGAACGAGGCAAAGGCCCAGGGGGCGGATCGTAGGTCGAACCGCGGCAGCGCCGCCAAGCCAGACGAGTTCAACGAGCTTAAAAGCCGCGTGCAGAACCGGCTCATCGCCGAGCTCGATCCCAGGATGGATCTCACCAACGCTGTCGAGGTCAAGCGCACGGTCGAGGAGACCTTCGCCGCAGTTCTCGAAGCAGAGGGCATCTCGCTGACCCGGGTCGAGCGGCTACGGCTCTTCGAGGCCATCTCGGCCGAGATCCTTGGCTTCGGGCCGATCGAACCGTTGCTGAAGGACCCAACGGTCAGTGAGGTCATGGTCAATGGCCCGGATCAGGTGTACGTCGAACAATCCGGCAAGTTGGTGCTGACCGATGTGAGGTTCCAGGACGATGACCACGTGATGCGGGTCATCGACCGGATCGTCTCACCCCTCGGCCGACGCGTGGACGAGTCCTCGCCGACCGTCGATGCCCGCCTCCCGGACGGGTCGCGTGTCAACGCGATCATCCCGCCGATAGCGCTGAACGGGCCCACGCTCACGATCCGGAAGTTCTCCAAAGACCCCTTGTTGGTCGAGGACCTGATCCGGTTCGGGACGTTCACGGCCGAGATGGCGACCTTCCTGAAGGCCTGCGTGGAGGCCCGGCTCAACGTGGTGGTGTCCGGCGGCACGGGGTCTGGCAAGACCACGATGCTCAACGTGATCTCCTCGTTCATCCCGGACGACGAGCGGATCGTGACGATCGAGAATGCAGCCGAACTCCAACTCCGCCAGGAGCACGTGGTCCGGTTGGAGTCGCGGCCATCCAACATCGAAGGCAAGGGCGAGGTCACGATCCGCGACCTGGTGATCAACTCCCTCCGGATGCGGCCCGACCGGATCGTGGTCGGGGAGTGCCGCGGTGGCGAGGCACTGGACATGCTCCAGGCCATGAACACCGGTCACGACGGTTCGATGACGACCGCCCACGCCAACAGTCCCCGTGACACCCTCTCCCGCCTGGAGACGATGTGCCTGATGGCCGGCATGGACCTGCCGCTGCGGGCCATCCGGGAGCAGATCGCCTCGGCGGTCGATCTGATCGTCCAGCAGGAGCGGTTGAAGGATGGCTCCCGGAAGATCACGGCGGTCACTGAGGTCCAGGGTATGGAGGGCGACGTGATCGTGCTCCAGGACGTCTTCATTTTCGAGCAGACCGGCATGGAGAACGGCAAGATCTCGGGTCGGATGAAGCCGACGGGGATCCGACCAAAGTTCATGAGCCGGTTCGAAGCCTACAACATCTACCTGCCACCCAACGTGTTCGGGGTCGGCGAGCGGTTGTTCTGAGTCATCCTCGTAGTGCCCCCGAGGGCGGGACGGTGCCGAGCAATCCCGCCCACCACTGGACCGGAGTCTAGGACGCCATGCTGCTTCCCATCGCCATGATGTTCATCGTCCTCGCGGCGGGCCTCCTGTACTTCGGTGCGCGCTCGCGCCGCGGGGCGCTTTCTCCCGAGCAGGTGTCGGAGCGGATGGGCCGCTTCGCGACCCGAGAGGAGATGCTCTCGATATCTGGAGATACTGGGGGCCCCAACCGAATCGCCCGCAGTTTGGAAGAGATGACGAAGGGGGGGAGCGCT
>CADCWJ010000609.1 GCA_902806365.1 uncultured Thermomicrobiales bacterium | reverse complement strand
CCCGACGAGCAGGCGATCGCGAACGAATCGCGGGTGACGCTGATGGCCGCGCTGGACACGCTCAGCGAGACGCAGCGCCAGATCGTGCTGTTGCGCCTGAGCGGGTTGACCGGCCGGGAGGTCGCCGAAGAGCTCGGGATCGGCTACACCGCGATGAAGAGCGCCCAGTACCGAGCCTTTATTCGTCTCCGCCAGCATCTCGATCCGGAAGGCGGCATCGCCGCGACGGGTCACGTACCGCGGATACCGTCACAGCCACAACCACGTCCACCGCGCAAGGAGCCGGGCCATGACACGCACTGACCATTGGGACGGGGGCGATCCCGTTGATCGCCTGGACAGCGATCTCGACCGGATGGTGCGTGGTGGCCTCCCGGAGACTGGTGCAGAGCAGTCCGGGTTCGGCCCGACAATCGAGCGCCTCTACGGGCTTGCGTCCGATGCCGGGATCACCGCGCGACCCCGCATCCGGGTGGTGCGACCATTGCCAGGAACCGCACGGATCTCAGCGACTTCGACTCTTCCAACGATATCGAGGAGAGCGATCATGTCCGGATTATCGACTGCCGCGCTCGTCGCGCTGATGCTGACGATCGCGTTCAACGCCTTCCCACTCATCAACTCGACTGATCCGCCTCAAACGCGCAAGGCGTCCCTCAACCAGGACGGGTCGACCTCGGGAACGCCAACTGGAGCACCGCAGAATGACTGCACCTTTCCGACGGGGGAGGTGTTCTCGGGGTCCGGATCGATTCCTGCCGGCCGGTCGCTGGAGACGATCCCTGACTCGATCGTCTTAGGGGGGACTATCACTGATTCGTTCATGATGGCCGAGACCCTTCAAATCTCCGATGATCGCATGGGGAACCCGTCTGACCCCTTCCTTGTCGGCTGGTACGAGCAGACGGCCACGCCCGCTGAGGGCGGGAATGTCGTGATGGCTGGATACGCCGATTTCTGGAACGTCGGCCCGACACCGCTCGCCAGCCTCGGAACCATGGCCGAGGGCGACGAGATCCAGGTCAACACCCCCGGCGGCACGTCCTGGGTCTACGCCGTGGAGTGGAGGAGGGACTACGAGCTGTCGGAAGTTACAGGTGCGGACAGCACCGAGGTACTGGGTCCGACCGCCGAACCATCGCTGACGCTCATCACCTGCGGCGGCGAGTTCAACTACGAGGCCGGAGAATATCTCTCGCGTACCGTCGTCCGGGCGACACGCCAATCGAGCTTCAACGCAAACGCGGGCGAATCGACGCCGACCGCGTCACTGGTGGCGTCACCGGCTGTGACGTCGGGCAGACGTCTCGTCAACGCCGAGCCGAGGCCGTTCACTCGTGAGGACTGTAACGCCGAGCCGCGAACGCGAGAGGAGCTGATCGAGATCCTCAGCACCCTCCCGGCACCGGTCGGGCCAGGTAATCTGACCGACCCTCAACGCCCGCTCGACCAGCGGACGTTCGATCAGCTTCAGGACATCGTCCACGACTACCAGGCGTGCCAGCTGTTCGGGATGACATTGGAATGGACGGCTCTGCTGTCCGAGGACGAGCTGAGGCGGATGGTCTACGAGATCGGACAGACCACGCCCTACTCCCCCGCGGTGCTGGACGAGATCGTCCGGGGATGGGAGGAGATCGACGCCGGGCGTTCGGCATCGACACCGCAATCTGAGGCGCTGCTGACGCACGTGTGTGCCGTCGTGCTCGCGCCGGGCCTTCCGAGCGAAGGCGGGAGCTATGTCTCCGACTCGCTGATCTCGATCCCTGCCGTGCTAGCCATAGGCGAGACTGGCGTCGTCAACACCGCCCCGTTCCAGTACAGCGTCTCCTTCGCCTACGAGAACGGACGCTGGCAGATCGACCGGCTCCCTGAGAACAACAACTGCGCATAGACGGCCGTGACGGTCAACTACGCACACTGCCAGTTAGACAAAGTCGAAATGGGGGCAGGCTGGCGGATGATTCCGCCAGCCTGCTCACGTTCCTTCGATCGATGCTCACCTGCCCGATGCAACGTGAGTCGTGATGCTACCGGCGTGGTCGAGAGCCACGCGAATGCTGCGAGTGGTACGCTACCCGTTCCTTGCGGACATCCTCGTCCAGCGGAGCGATGGGCGCGCTCGACAGCTCCGCCGAGACCCGGCGCTGCTCGCGAATTTCCGCCGAGTCCGGCGCATCGGCCAGCATCGCCGCCGACCTCAGGAACACCCCGCGTGACTCCACGTATCGTCCTT
>CADCWJ010000608.1 GCA_902806365.1 uncultured Thermomicrobiales bacterium | reverse complement strand
TTCGGCGTCTGCCCCTCGTGCCAAGCGCGCGTCTCCTGAGCCTCACGGGTCCACCCCTTGTTGACACTTGGTATCAACAAGTGATAGGTTGATCGACTTGGATCGTGCGCATGATCGGGTACAGGCGACCGGTCGCCGCAGCGAGTGGCGCGATTCCGGGGCATGACACACGGCTCGACTTGCTTCCAGGGGTGGACACTAGCTCCCGCGCGATGTCGCTACCGGGTCGTGACCGCAGGACAATCAGGTGACCGCAGACCGTACCCCGGGTCCCGGTCAATCACGTCGGGCTCGCGGTTCCCATGATCGACACGCAGGCAAACGCACGAACTCATTCGCCCGGGGCGGTGCTGAATATCAGCAACCTGACGGTGCATTTCGAATCCCGACCGGCCATCACCGACGTCTCGCTCGATATCGCCGCCGGGGAAACCGTGAGCCTGCTCGGGCCCAACGGTGCCGGCAAGAGCACGCTGCTCAAGGTTATCGCCGGGATGCTGCCGGCCTCGCACGGGTCGGTTCGGTTCCGTGGCGCCCCACTCCAGGGCGTCAACCCGGCGATCACCTACGTTCCCCAGCGGGCGGGCGCGGACTGGGCATTCCCGATCTCGGTCCGCGAAGCGGTTCAGCTCGGGCTGCCCCGCACGATCCCCCGGTGGCGCCGCTTCAGCCACGCCGAGCGAGAGCGCGCCCGGGCTGCGCTGGTGCAGGTCGGCATGGACGCCCTTGGCGACGTGCAGATCGGCGCGCTCTCGGGCGGGCAACAGCAACGGGTCTTTCTTGCCCGGGCACTGCTCGACCAGGGATCGATCCTCCTGCTCGACGAGCCGTTTACCGGAGTCGATGTCCCCACCCAGGACCTGTTCGTCTCGCTCTTCGACGAGCTGCGCGCACAGGGCAAGACGATCATCTACGCGACCCATGACCTCGCGCAGGCAGCGAAGACGTCAGACCGGGTCGTGCTCCTGAATGGGCACGTGATCGCTTCTGGCCCGCCCGCCAGAGCCCTGAACGACGCAACGCTGGGGGAAGCGTTCGGCGGGCGGGTGCTGGTTCTGACGAGGCCGAACGTGCACGCGGCAGCGGGCGCGGCAGCTCCTGCGGCTGCTGGTGGGGCTACCCGCGAGGCGGCTGGAAACGTGTCCGAATTGCAGCACCCGACGACCGTGCTCCGATGATCGAATGGTTGACCGAGCCGTGGAGCCACGCATTCATGCGCCACGCCTTGCTCGCGATCGTGCTCGTCGGTGTGATCTGCGGGGTGATCGGCACGTTCGTGATCCTGCGCGGTCTCGCCTTTCTTGGTGACGCGCTGGCCCATGCGATCTTTCCCGGGGTGGTGATCGCCTTTATCTTCGGTGGCAACTTTCTGCTGGGTGCGATCGTTGCCGCGGTCATCGTCTCGGCCGGGATCGGGGCGATCACCCAGGGTGGCCGCATCACGAACGACACGGCGATCGGGGTCATCTTCGCCGGAGGCTTTGCGCTCGGCGTGGCCCTTCTCTCCACGCAGCGCTCCTACGCGCGCGATCTCAACGCGTTCCTGTTTGGATCCATCCTCAGTGTGCAGCGGCGGGATCTGTATCTGACGGTATTCGTCGGGCTCGTTGTGCTCGCGGTCGTCTTCTGGTTCCGCCGCGAATTCACGACGATCGCATTCGACCGGACCTTCGCCCAAAGCCACGGCATCCATCTCTGGAAGTTCGATCAACTGTTCCTGCTGGCGCTCTCGCTCGCAATTGTGATCTCGCTGCAGACGGTCGGGAACGTGCTCGTGCTGGCAATGCTGGTCACGCCCGCGGCCACCGCGCGCCTCCTGACCGACCGCCTCCAGCTCACGATCGCTCTGTCCGCGCTGATCGGCGCTTCGTCCGGGTTGGCCGGACTCTACCTCTCGTATTATCGCGGGGTGCCATCGGGCGCGGGTGTCGTGCTCGTCGCGACGTGCGTCTTCCTGCTGGTGTTCCTGTTCGCCCCCCGGACGGGTGCGATCACGACGCGGCTCCAGCGCCGGCTCCACCATCCTCATCCGGAGCGTGACGACTTCCAGCGGCTCGGCGTCTGACTCCCTCCACAAGCCGCGCGGTAGCGATCGCATCGTGACGCGATGCCCATTTGCCGCGGAGACATGAGAAGCGTGGCGGGAATGATGGAATGGAAGATGCGCACTTTTCAACAAATGGGAGCAGTTCGCCCCACGCGGCACGATGGTTGTGCCCGCGTTCGCTACACATTCTGAGGAGCCTGTTTTGAGCGATACCAAATCCGCCAGCGAAGACAAGAAGGTCATGAACGAGACCCTCGCCGACTGGCTGGGTGATGTAGTCACCCTCGAAGCGCACATCGAGGAGGCGATGGACCGGCAGCTGACGCTGAAGCCTGCCAGCCAGGAGACCGCCGACGCGATCCGACGCTTCCACGATACCGTCCGCGCCAGCAAGTACCGTGCGGAGGACTTCCAGAAGCAGCTTGGAGAGCCAGCCAGCCAGGTTGTCCTGAAGGCCGCGGGCGATCTCCTGGGCAAGGCCGCCGGACTCATCGACAAGGTCCGCAAGGACTCCGTGTCCAAGGCACTCCGGGACGACTACGTGGCCTACAATATGGCCGCGATGAGCTACACGATGCTGCACTCGACCGCCCTAGCGCTGGAAGATCACAGCACGGCCGCTTTCGCCGAGCAGGGTCTGACCACCTACGCCGCCCTGGTGCAGGACATCAACGAGCTGATCCCGAAGGTGGTCGTCGAGGATTTGATCAAGAACGACGAAGTGCCGGTCGCCAACGCAAGCGTTGCTGACGAGGCCCGCAAGGTGATCCAGAGGGCGTGGAAGTCCACCGCCAACTAGGTCTCTTTACCTTCTCTCTCACGCACCAACGGCGGGCTCAATCTTGAGCCCGCCGTTGTCGTGTTCGCGTTCTGGACCACGGGCTCCGGTACTTTCGTCCTCGGCATGTCGAGAGCCTGGGGGCAATCATTGGCCCCTGTAGCGCCAGCCCACTCCATCCATGTATGCTGCGCTCGCAGGGAACCCCGCACTTCTACTCCGTTGACAGGCGACCGGTCGCTGGCGGCTAAAGCGAAAGGGCACCAGGCTGATGGCGAGCCGCCTTGGCGCGCTGACCATAGTGATCTGTTTGTTTCTGGTGATCGTCGCCGCGTCCGGGCCCGCCGACGTACATGCCCAGCCAGGTACAACGACAGTTACCAAGACTGTTGACCGTGCCGTTGCACGTCCAGGAGACACGCTGACCTTCACGGTGACGGCTTCGTTCAGTTCAGATCTCGCGGCCAGAATCGAGGATCTCGTTCCCGATTCCCTGACCAACGTGACCGCGAGCTGCAACGTATCCTGCTTGAATCTTACGGCC
>CADCWJ010000607.1 GCA_902806365.1 uncultured Thermomicrobiales bacterium | reverse complement strand
TGCCGTCTCAACATGTCGACCGCGTGGAGACTCGCGCGGCGCTGGACTTCGGGGAGGGTCGCTCGAAGCGATAGCGATGGCAGGGGTTCGGAACCGTGCCCCTGTGCTGCAACCGCGAGGTGAAGCTGACCGGCCACGAGCCCGCCTTGCACGGGAACACCCGTAAACACCAGCCCCATTCCAAGCGTGGCGCCGTCGAATGACGCCGCCGAACTCGCGTCATCCTCGGCGAGCGAGCCTCCCTCACTGGCGTCGATCCCGGGAACGAACGGCAATATGCGGCCCTCTGACACCCGCTCGCCCGATCGCTGGTCGCCCGCGAGCAGCAGGCCGAACGCGCCACCCGTGCCCCGCTCCAGGATGCCGAGTCGATGCCCCGTCTCGCTCAGCTGTGCCGCGAGCACTGATGGCAGCGTGTCGGCGTCCGATCCCCAGATGTACTCGCCCAGAATGCGCGTCACCTGGTCAACCGCTTCGTCCCGCCTTCGTCGCGTTTCTGCCACATCCGTGCCTACCGCGGTCACCCGGACATGGACGCCATCGTCTTTGGCATAGGTCGCCACTACCGGATCAGCCGCCACGACCAGATCGTGGATCAGCTGCTCCGCGGCCGACTCACCGACCCCGATGGTCTTGATAATCGTCGAGTCAATGATCCGCTGGTCCGCCCGCTCCAGGATGCGCGGCAATACCTGCTCTCGCCACATGCGGAACATTTCCCGAGGGACGCCTGGCATCGCAAAGATGTGCCGTGGCGGCGTGTCGCTCGTCGCGACCATCCAGCCCGGAGCAGTCCCGACCGGATTTGGCATGACGGTGCCGGACGGGATAACCCAGGCCTGCTTCGCGTTGCGTTCCGGCATCTCCTGTCCGCGCGAGCGAAAGAACGAGGTGAGATTCGCGAGGAGCACCGGATCGGTCGTCGGTGTCTCACCGACGACATCGGCAATCGCCTCTCTCGTGCAGTCGTCGTCGGTCGGTCCGATCCCGCCGGTGCAGATCACGAAGTCCGAGAGCGCAAGCACATGGCGAAGCGCATCGGCAAGCTGCCGCTGATCGTCACCGACCTGAATTACATGGATCAGGTCGATGCCGGCCGCGGAGAGCTCCTGCGCCAGGAACGTCGCATTGGTGTCCGTCAACTGTCCGAGGATGAGTTCCGAGCCGATGGAAAGAATGCAGGCCCGCATATACCGCCTTCCGGCGTGTGTCGTCATCTACTGATGACAGGAGAGGTACCCTCGAAGGGACTCGAACCCCTAACCTCTTGTTCCGAAGACAAGCGCTCTATCCGTTGAGCTACGAGGGCGGGAAACTTGCTCGCGGCGAGTATACCAGTCCCCTCTGACCATGTCAGTCACGTGTAGGGGGAGCGCCCGGCTGCACGGTGCCCTCGAATGCGCTCCTGCGGTGCATGCGTTCCCCGCTGACAGTCGCCAATCTGGGACACTTGCCGGGAGGCAGGCGAACGGAACCACAACGGCCGGTTCCATCAACGGTCAGGGTTGAGGCGGAATGCACTACGAGAGACTTGGCACAACGCTGCTCCTGTCCGCCACGCTCATCGTCGGCGCGTCGATCGTTGCGGACGGCGGATTGGGGCGGGCGCTGAATGGCATAGGTGGAATCGCCTGGTTCGCCGCGGCCGTCTTTCTGGCCGTCGCCGCGGCCGGTTCCACCCGCTGTCCCCAGCTCTGGGCCGCCACCGTGCTGCTGACCACGGCGGTCGCATTCGTGATCAAACCGTCGGACCTCGTCTTCGCGGTGATGGGCTTTGGGGTGGCGGGGGCCGTAATCGTCTGGCTCGCGCCCTCACATCGCCTGCTCTGGGCGACTCTCGTGGTCGCGCTGTACCTGCCGTTCCACATCGGCGCGGCCATCGCGCGAATGGTCGGACGGTCGATTGTCGGCGCTGAGGCCGCTCTCCGGACCGATCCGCCACCGACCGCGGCGCTGGTTCCACTGGTGATGTTGACCGCGGCGCTCGGTGGCGGACTGGTCGCGCAACGTCTAATCATTCGTCGTGAGCGCCGTTTCGGCAGCCACCTGGCGACCGACGCCTGAAGCGCTTTGCCACTGGACACACGAAAGCGCGGTCGCTTACGACCGCGCTTTCGCCATTCGATCATTTGGGGTGCCTTACGGGGATCGAACCCGTCACCTCCGGATCCACAGACCGGCGCTCTGCCGAATGAGCTAAAGGCACCATACGCACGAACGGTCAGGAAAAGAGAGTAAGCCGAGTTCTGTTGATGATGGTCATCTGTCTCAACCGATAAAGGCTGGTCACGTCGTCGCCTCGGTGACTGCTCTCGACTTCCGGTCTCGGCGAGCAACCTGCAAGCGACCGAATCGGAGATTGCTGCGGGGAGGATTGCCCTTTTCAGTTCCGGCGATCGATCGCCGAACATTGGTTTCTGTTGCTCTCGCGCCGACGTGCGACGCGCCATTCTGGACTGTCAACGCGACGAGTCGCGTTTCCCCGACTTTCGCCGGGCACCCTCGCTCTGTGCAGCTCGGACTTTCCTCTGGAGATCCAGCGGAGCTCCAGCGACCATCCTTCTCTTCCTGCCGTTCAAGGTTCAATTATGAATGTGCGTCTTGTCGCTCCGCTGAATCCCTCCAGGTGGAGGGATCCTCTCGGAGCCGGTGCCGAAGGGGAGATTTGAACTCCCACGGGATTACTCCCACTACGCCCTGAACGTAGCGCGTCTGCCTTTTCGCCACTTCGGCCTGCGTTGTGCCGGT
>CADCWJ010000606.1 GCA_902806365.1 uncultured Thermomicrobiales bacterium | reverse complement strand
TAGGCCTTGATGAACGCCTCCTGCCCACGATTCACGTTGTGGACGTGGATTTCCTGGAATCCCAGGTCGATGAAGTGCTGGATGTAGGCCGTGTGCACGTCCGGATCGGCGCTGGTCAGCACCCGGTTCTTGAAGTTCTCCGGCCGCACCAGCTTCGCCATCGCCTCGAAGTCCTCGGGGTTGCGGATGTCCGCCTTGGGGAAGTTCATGCCGCCGTTTGGCCAGTCCTTCACCGCCGAATCGATCGCCTCCTGATCGGTGCTTGCGTAGCTCACCTTGACCTGAAGCAGTTTCGCCAAAGACTTGGGATCCTTTCCCACGTCCCTAGCGCCCTTATCAAAGCGGTCCATCAGCATGGCGAGCTTCTCGTCGGCCGCGCCGACGGTGATGATCCCGTCCGCCAGCTTGCCCGTTCTTCCCGCCATGATCGGACCGGAGGTGGCGACGTAGACCGGGGGCGGGCTCTCCGGCATGGTGTACAGCCTCGCGCTCTCGAGCGCGAAGTGCTTGCCCTGATGCTTGACGACCTTGCCGGTAAAGTGCTTGCCGATGATCGTCGTGGACTCGACGAGGCGTTCGAGTCGGGTTGGGGCTTCGGGCCAGTAGCCACCGACGATATGCTCGTTCAGGGCCTCGCCCGCTCCCAGACCGAGGAAGAACCGGCCGGGGAACATCGCTTCGAGCGTCGCCGCCGATTGCGCGATGATCGCCGGGTGGTAGCGGAAGCCGGGGGGCGTCACGCCGGTCCCGAAGCGCAGGTTCGTCGTCGCGCCGAGCGCACCCATCCACGACCAGACGAAGGCGGAATGCCCTTGCGACGGCACCCAGGGGTGAAAGTGATCGGAGGCCGTCACGACGGAGAACCCGTGTCCCTCCGCCAATTGACTCCACGTCAGGAGATCGGTTGGATGGAACTGCTCGAACGACGCCGCGTACCCGACTGAACCCATGTGAACCTCCCCATAAACGTCTGTGGAAACTCGCCGCTGGCGGTGATGCCGACGCTCGCCTGCCGGCACCGAACGAAGCATCGGCGACCTAGATGAACAGGTTTCGCTCTTCCGGCATGATGAGATCCTTTCCCGACCCCGACATGGCATCGGTTTGCCATTGATAGCCCCGGATCACCGCGACCGGACGCGCCGCCAGCTTGTGCATGACGAGTTCAGCGGCTGACGCCAGTTCATCGGCGACCGCGAGGATCGACGCCTTCAGCTCGTATCCGCTGGGGTCGAACTGGCCGCGATAGTCCGTCAGCGGCGCGATCCCCGAGACGCCGATCGCGACGTTGACGATCCCGCTTCGCCAGGGACGGCCGAACGAATCGGTCACGATCACCCCGATTGCGCTGTCGTCCTCGTTTCGGTCCGGGAAGAACCGCCGCATCAGGGCCTTCCGGATGTCATCCGCGGCGCCGTCCGGGTCTTCGGGCAGAATGCACACCGTGTCGGCGGACACGTTCGACGCATCGACGCCGGCATTGGCGCAGATGAATCCGTGGCGTGTCTCGGACACGATCAGCCCGCGTACCATCCGCAGGATCCGTCGCGATTGCCGGAGCACGACCTCGACCTGTCGCGCATCCTTGGACCACTCCGCGGCATACCGCAGGGCGAGCGGCGACGGCTCGATTGTCTTCAGATCGATCAGCCCTCCCTCGGCCTTGCTGATAACCTTGTGCGTCACGGCGACCACGTCGCCCGGCGCGAGGGTCGCCAGCGACGAAGCGATGGCATCGACGATCATGTCGCTGATGTGGTCGCCCTGGCGAATCTCGGGAATTCCGTCGACCGGAATGATTCGGATGCCATCGTTTTGGGCAACCGGAGGGACGGCGGCCGGCATCGTCATGCCGATTCCGCCCAGCGCTGCCGCTCCTCGATCGCATCGGGCCCGATCGGGAGCGGGTCCAGAAGACGTTCACGGACATCCATGGGCAAGCGATTCCAGTCGTCCGGCGTATCGAGGTCGAAACTCGTTCCCGGACCGGATGCCGTGTCGGCGGATACGCCAAGGCGCATCGCCTCGGCACGATGATGCCGGAAACTGTCCGCGCCGAACCAAAACGAAAATTCGGCGGTGACCGTGCCGGCCATTCTTCGCGTACCGCCAAGGACCAGGCCATTCGTTCCCGTCGCGAATCGATCGGGCGCGATCACCACCGGCGCCCGCCGGTCGGTTAGCTCGTACACATCCGCCGGCTCAAGCAGCGGGAGATCGGCAGACAACACGAGCAGGCGATCTGCACCGTTGCCGAGCGCCCAGGTGCGGCCATATGCGAGTGCGGCGTTGAGGCCCGGCTCGCTCGCGGGCTGAACGATGGCGTCGAGATTCGACATCCCGCGCTGCGATGCAAAGGAGAATGGGTTTCCCTCACTGACGATCAGGATCCGGTCGGCGACTCCGGTACGCTGGATGGTCGACACCACATGCCACGCCATCGCCTCGACCAGCGCCGCCCGCTGACCCGGGTCAAAGAATGGCGACAGTCGGGTCTTGCCTACGGAATTTCCGCGAACCGGAACGATCGCCATGGTCCGGATCACGAGACCGCTTCCCGTGCCATGCCGGCGGCATCGAGAACCTCGCCGGCAAGCCGCGCCCGGTCGCCGCGGTCGCCCATGACCGCGTCAGTGACGACGACTCGCATCCCAAGATCCTCGATTCGCGCCCGATCGAATTCATCGCGAGTGTCGATGACAAACACGTCCAACAGGTCGGCATAGAGATGCGCAACGCCATAGGCGGACGACTCGTGTCCAAGGCTCTCAAGCATCCGGTCCGCGGGACCCTTGATGGCCTTGCCTCCAATGATCGGGCTCACGCCGACGCGGAGTCCCGGCGCCTTGCGGACGCGATCGCGCACACCGGGAAGCGACAGGATTGGACCGATGCTCACGAGCGGGTTGGACGGGCAGAAAACAATCACCCCGGCCGAATCGATTGCCGCGAGCGCCACCGCCGACATGGACGCATTCTCGATTCCCGCAAACGTGACCCCGGTTACCGTGTCGACCTGACGTCGCCGGACGAAATAGTCCTGAAAGGCCAGTACCGTCTCGGGCGTCCGAATCATCGTCGACACGATGTCGTCAGTCATCGGCAGGATCGAAGAAGCGACGCCCAGGTTGTGACTGAGCTTCCCGGTCACCTCGGTGAGCGTCGCTCCCGACCGGAGCGCCTCGGACCGCAGGATGTGGGTCGCGAAGTCCTGGTCGCCGAGCTGGAACCAGGGGGCTTCTCCGTACCGTGCGATGGCATCGAGCGTGGCACTGCTATCGCCCGCGATACCCCAGCCGGTGGCGGGGTTGGCCAGGCCGGCGAGCGTGTACATGACCGTGTCGAGATCGGGACAGATGCGCAAGCCCCAAAGGTCGAAATCGTCCGCGGTATTGACGACGATGGACAACGACGACGGCGGCACCACATCCGCCAGCCCCTGCGCCAGCTTGGCGCCCCCGACGCCACCGGCTAGCGCCGTTACAGAGCGTTCACGTTGTGTCAAACTCACGGGCGGACCCTCGAAGCGGTCGTGACCAGAACGGCGATGTTCATACTAAACGTTAGTATACCGGGATGGCTCACCCATCCGGGCAGATGCGGCGGCTCGGTATTGAGATCCTCCCCGACCTCGCCACATTTCGCGCCGATTCAGGATGGGAGTCGCCCGGCCCGATCACCTGTGGGGAGTACGAATGACGCCGTCTGCGCACAAGCGGCCACTCGGTCCGCGGGTTCTCGCGGTCGACATGGGATCGTCTTCGATCCGGGCGCTGCTGTTCGATGAATCTGGACGCCAGATCGATGGCAGCGAGACTCAACTGCCCCATGCGCTGATCACGTCACCGGATGGGGGGTCCCAGGCGGATGCGCGCGCGTTGCTCGATCTCACCCTTCAGTGCATCGACGGAGCGGTGCAGCACGCCGTCGCTTCCTCGATCGACATCGGCGCCGTTGGTCTCACGTGTTTCTGGCACAGCCTGCTCGGGGTGGATCGAAACGGCGATCCGACGACGCCCGTCCTGATGTGGTCGGACAAACGGTCAGGCCCCGACACGGCCACACTCCGCCGGCGGATCGACCCGGAGACCCTGCATCAGGAAACCGGCTGTCGCCCGCATTCCAGCTACTGGCCGGCGAAACTCCTTTGGCTCCAGCGAACTGACCCCGAGTCGTGGAGGAACACCGCCCGGTGGCTGTCGTTCGCTGACTTCGTCACCCAGCGGCTCCAGGGCCAGTACGTCACCTCGTTGTCCATGGCATCCGGAACCGGACTGCTCGACACGGCCCGTCTCACCTGGCACGACGACGCGATGAGCGCCGCCGGAGTCGAGACCGCAACGATGTCCGTGCTCAGCGACCGTGGCGATCCGCTTCCGCCACTGCGCTCGGAATTCGCCAGGCGGTGGCCGGCACTGGCCGAGGTCCCATGGTATCCGGCGATCGGCGATGGCGCCGCCGCCAACATCGGCGCCGGCTGCGTGGGCCACGATCGCATCGCGGTCACCGTCGGCACATCGGCCGCAATGCGCATGATCGTCGAACACGATCCCGCAACGGCCGGGCGTCCGCCCATCCCGGAGCGAATCTGGTGCTACCTTCTCGACCGCACGCACCGGGTGCTGGGCGGTGCCCTGAGCAATGGCGGAAACGTCACGGACTGGCTGGCCCGCACCATGGCCGGAGGCAGGTTCGAGGACCTGACCGACAGCGCGGGGAGGCTCGCTCCGGACGCGCACGGCCTCACCCTGCTCCCGTTTCTCGCCGGTGAGCGATCGCCAAGCTGGAACGATGCCGCCACTGGCACGCTGTTCGGGATTCGACTCTCGACAACCCCCGGCGACATCTTCCGGGCCACGCTCGAAGCGACCGCCTACCGGATCGCGGCGATTCACGACGATCTCCGGCCACTCGCCGCGGACGGTTACGAGATCCACGCGAATGGCTCCGCGGTCCTCAACTCACCACTCTGGCTGCAGATCATTGCCGATACGCTCGGGCATCGGGTCGATGCCGTCGACGCCCATACCGAAGCATCGGCTCAGGGGGCGGCGATCTGTGCGCTCGAATCGCTCGGGGTGTTGGAGGGGCTCGCCCCCACGTCAACCGAGACATTCCGGAGCTTCACCCCCGACGCCGCCGCGCACGAGCGGTACGCACGCGCACGCGAGCGACAGTCGACGATGGAGGAGAAGCTCTATGGAGATTCAACGTCGTCGGTCTCAACGGTCGGGAACGGCTGACCGTGGATTATACTGAAGCAACGTAATCGGATGACACGAACGAGTATTGAAGCGAGTCTCCATGAACAATGAGCGCGAAACTCCCGCTAATGTGTGCCCGCATTTCCGCCGCGCCGTCGAGCTGATCGGGCGCCGCTGGACCGGCGCCATCCTGAGCGCGCTGCTCGGTGGGGCACGGCGCTTTACGGATGTCAGCCAGGCCGTACCGGGACTGAGCGACCGCCTCCTCTCCGAGCGCCTCAAAGAGCTTGAATCGGAGGGCATTGTCGTTCGCGTCGTCGATCTTGCCAGCCCGGCTCGCGTCGAGTATCAGCTCACCGAGAAGGGCAGGGACCTCCACGAGGTCACCGATGCGGTCACGAGCTGGGCGTATCGCTGGCTGCCACGCGAATACCCAAGCACCGACGAGAGTGCGCTTCCCTCCGAACAACTCGTGTCTACCGGCTAACTTCTCGGCACCGGTAGGCTCCTGTTGGTGGTCGTGCCAGACGGCGAACGCCCCCGGAAGCGGCCATGTTCCGCTCCCGGGGGCGCCGCTCTTCGTAACCGGACGAGGCGCTACAGCTCGGTCACAACCGGCAGGATCAGCGGTCGGGAGCGGGATCGGCGATACAGCGCCCGCCCGATCGTCTCCTTGGTGCGCTGCACGATGTAGCCGTATTGAGGCGCCCCCTTCTTTTTGCGTTCCAGCGTCCGCTGCAGCTCGCGCTCGGTCTCGCGCAGGGCGCTGTCGGTAAGCTCCGGCGCGAGACCCTTGCCGATCAGGTCCGGCCCGGCGATCAACTCGCCCGACTGGCGGTCGAGCACGATCGTGACGACGATGAAGCCGTCCGCCTTGAGATTTTCGCGAGTCCGCAATACGACCTGTCCGTCGTCCCGGTCGCCGAGTCGATCGACGAGCACGTTTCCGGACGCGACACGTCCCCGCTGGTTCGCCGAATCCTTGGTGAACTCGATGATGCCCCCGATCTCCGGCAGGAGGACATGGTCGCGACGGATGCCAACCTGTGTGCAGAGTTCACGGTAGAGCGCCATGTGGCGGAACTCGCCATGGATCGGCACCGTATAGGTGGGATTCAGCAAGGTAATCATTCGCTTGAGCTCGTCGCGACCGGCGTGACCCGAGACATGTACGCCCCGGTCGATGGCGCTGTAAACGACGTCGCACCCGCGCCGGAAGAGGTTGTCGATCGTGTGGGTGACCGTGTCCTCATTGCCGGGAATTGGCGTCGCGGAGACGAGGATGACGTCCCCGTTGGAGACCCGAATCTTCGGGTGCTCGCCCGCCGCGATCCGGGCCAGCGCCGCCGCGGCCTCGCCCTGGCTGCCGGTGCTGACGATGATCCGCTTCTCCTTGGGCTGCCGCAACAGCTCGTCAAGCGGAATCAGGAGCCCATCGGGAGGATCGAGATACCCCAGCTCGACGGCAACCCGGGCGTTCTGCTCCATGCTCCGCCCAGCCACGGCCACCTTTCGACCATGTTTCGCGGCAGCGATCAGCGCCATATGGATCCGATTGACGTTGGACGCGAAGGTCGCAATGATGACCTGGCCCTTGGCCGAGCCAATCACCTCCTCCATCTTGTCCTGAACGACCTTTTCGGATGGCGTGGTTCCTTCGGTTTCGACGCGAACGGTGTCGGAGAACAAGGCAAGGACCCCGCGCTCCCCGATCTGCTGAAGTCTCCGGACATCGGTCGGAGCTCCCATCACCGGTGTCGGATCGAACTTGAAGTCGCCCGTATCGACGATCGTGCCAACGGGGGTATGCAGCGCGATCGCGCAGGCATCCGGGATCGAATGGGTCACATGGATGAACTCGGCGACCATTTGCCCGAGCTGCACCTTGTCCCCGGATTCGACCGTCCGCAGATCGACGAACCGCTCGAGGCGGGCTTCGAGCAGCTTGCGCTCGACGAAGCCGAGCGCCAGTGGCGTACCCCAGATCGGGATCGGCTTGTCGCTCGTGAGCTGCGGGATGATGTACGGCAACCCCCCGATGTGATCCTCGTGACCGTGGGTGATCAGGATTCCCCGGAAGTTGCGCATGCGCTCGGCGATGAACGTG